>QIKU01000180.1 GCA_003232015.1 Gammaproteobacteria bacterium | reverse complement strand
GGTTTCCGTCGAAATTCGATATTGGCCGACGTGTTTGAGTCTATTATTGGAGCAATCTATCTTGATGGCGGGAATGAGTGTTCAAAAAAATTTATTTTAGAGCGATTTTCTGAAAGATTAACGGCGGCTGATATCACTAAAAATTTGAAAGATCCCAAGACGCGCTTACAGGAACTATTGCAATCGAAAGGATGTGATTTACCCCGTTATGAGATCAGGAACACCAGTGGCCAGGCGCATAATCAGACTTTTGATGTTACCTGTCAGGTCGCATTAGTATCCACTGTAACGGAAGGGACAGGAAACAGTAGACGCAAAGCTGAACAGATTGCAGCAGACCAAATGTTAGCATTACTGGAAACGGTATGAATAAAAATTACCGTTGTGGTTACATTGCCATCCTGGGACGTCCCAATGTCGGCAAATCAACGCTATTAAATCATTTAATAGGACAAAAACTTTCAATCACTTCTCGGAAACCGCAGACCACACGACACCAGATTTTTGGAATTAAAACCACGGATGAGACGCAATTTATATTTGTTGATACGCCTGGGTTGCATAAAGGTGGTCGTCAGGCATTGCATCGTTATCTTAATCGTGCCGCGCAAAGTATTATCCAGGATATGGATGTTATCGTATTCGTCGTTGAATCATTACGGTGGGAAGACGAGGACGATATTGTCATTAGTTATCTTAAAAAGGCAAACTGTCCCGTCCTGTTGGTTGTTAACAAGATTGATCTTGTTAAAGATAAGGATGAATTGCTACCGTATTTAGAATTGATTGGCAACAAATATTCATTTGCAGGGATAGTCCCTGTTTCTGCGAATAAAAATCTGCAGCTGGATACGTTGATTGATTTAATTAGGGAGAAACTTCCTGAATCGGAAGCACACTATCCATCCGATCAGCTAACTAACCGTAGTTCGAACTTTGTGGCAGCGGAGATGATTCGAGAAAAAATCGTGCGTTTGTTAGGCGATGAACTACCGTATGCAACTACCGTCGAGATTGAAAAATTCGAAGATACCAGTAAGTTATTAAGGTTGCATGCAATAATCTGGGTGGAACGTGAGAATCAAAAAGCGATTGTGATTGGTAAAAAAGGTGAAAAGCTGAAAAAAATTGGCATGCAGGCTCGTAAAGAACTACAGAATTTCTTTGCCAAGAAAGTACATCTGGAAACCTGGGTTAAGGTACGTAAAGGCTGGGCTGATGATGAACGAGCCTTGCAACAACTGGGTTACATCGATGATTTTTAGTAGGCTATTTTATGAGAATGATTCGTTAGTTAAATGACTTCCGGCTCGTCTAATCAACACGAAGATACAGCTTATATACTTCATACTCGCCCATATAAAAATACCAGTTTACTGGTTGAGGCCTTTTGTAAACGCAGTGGTCGTCTAAGTTTTGTTGTCAAAGGTGTTAAACGCGCTAATTCTCCGATGCAAGGGTTAATTGAACCGTTTAATTCTCTTTTCCTTGTATGGGGCGGGCGAGGCGAGTTAAAAAACCTGTATAAAGCAGAGCCCGTACCACCGTCGATAAATTTAAAAGGTGAGCAGTTGTATGCTGGTTTTTATATCAATGAACTAATAATGTATCTATTGCATAAAGACGAGGCTCACACCGAGTTATTTTTGAGTTACCAGGATTGTCTGATAGAATTATCTGCCAATAACGATGCGGCTGTCAGTTTACGTTATTTTGAATTGGAGTTGTTGACTGAGCTCGGATACGGAATAAATTTTAGACATGATGTCCATACGGGTGAGAATATAGCGGCCGACAAAGTGTATCAATATGACTTTGATCTTGGGGTG
This sequence comes from Gammaproteobacteria bacterium, assembly GCA_003232015.1. Next base: position 25,396 of record QIKU01000180.1, on the reverse strand, counting down.
AGTGAATATCGTGGTGATGATCAGTCGGTTTTGCAAATATCGGGTTCCACCTTGGCCGCGCTAGAAAGAAGATCGTTATCGGGTGAGCGACAGAAAATCGAAGCGAAAAAATTGCTGCGGCGGATTCTGGAGTATTATCTGGAAGGAAGGCCGATCAAGGCGCGTGAATTTTTTATGCATAAAAATAAGGTTTCCTGATTGTTATACTATTTGCTTAATAGCCTTTTCTTTCATGTAATATTTTGATTTAATAAAACATATGAATGACGACTCAAATACGAACAAGACAATTCTGCTCGGTGTAAATATCGATCATGTTGCTACCATTCGTCAGGCGCGAGGTACACGTTACCCGGAGCCCGTGCAGGCTGCGCTATTAGCCGAGCAACACGGTGCAGATGGCATTACCTTGCATTTACGAGAAGATCGGCGTCATATTCAGGACAAAGATGTTTATAGTTTACGTGATATGTTAAATAGTCGCATGAACCTTGAGATGGCGATTACGGATGAAATGCTGGCGATAGCAAAAAAAATTAAACCGGCAGATTGTTGCCTGGTTCCTGAGCGTCGTGAAGAATTAACTACGGAGGGCGGGCTGGACGTGCTCGGCCAGATGGATACCATAAAACATGCCTGTGAGGTGCTAGGCACGGCAGGAATTCGTGTGTCTTTATTTATTGATGCCGATCATGGACAGATTGAAGCGGCAAAAGAATGCGGTGCTCCGGCCATCGAAATTCACACCGGGCATTTTGCCGATGCCGTATCACGTGCTAACCAGCAAGTTGAACTCGACAAAATTATCTCGGCAGTAGAGTGCGGTGTGACCGCAGGTTTACAGGTGAATGCAGGACATGGGCTGGATTACCATAATGTCAGCGCCGTTGCGGCTATTCCTGCCGTTAAAGAGTTAAATATTGGACATGCGATTGTGGCGCGAGCGATTTTCACTGGCTTAGCTGAAGCGGTACAAACCATGAAAAACCTGATGTTGCAAGCTCGCCTGTGATTAATTGATTTCGAGGTCGGGTTTTACTGCGTGTCTGAAATCCAGCTCTGATTTAATTCATATGCACCAATTTCTAATATGGAATCAATCTCTGTCGTCACAATAGCAAACATTGTTACCATCAGTTGTTCGTCATTCTGTTTAACGGCCGTTTCCATTTTATGGGCGACTTCTTTTAACCGAGGCACGCCAGTATACGCGGTAGAACCATACAATTTATGGGCATGATCCCAGCATGCGGTTTTATCTCCGGCGGATAACGCATTTTGTAGATCCAGTTTTAAGGTCGGCAATTCGGCTAATAGCATTTCAAATATCTCTTTTGCCAATGACTCGTCGCCCGCGACCTGCTCAAGTGCTATCTCATAATCAAGTATTGGCGTCATGATAAATCGATGTAATGTAATGGATTTAATTCTGGTAGAATAATGCATTATCTGGCGGCACAGGTCTAGAAAACAGTGAGCTCTCAACCCACTATCCCTACAATTGAACAGTTTGTCGGCAATACGCCGTTGGTACGGTTACAACGTTTGCCAGGTACCACCAGCAATCAAATTTTGGTGAAACTGGAAGGCAATAATCCGGCCGGTTCGGTAAAGGATCGTCCTGCTCTGAGCATGATTATGCGCGCTGAACAACGGGGCGAGATTAAGCCTGGGGATACATTAATCGAAGCAACCAGTGGGAACACGGGTATTGCCCTGGCGATGGCGGCAGCCATTAAAGGATATAAAATGATCCTTATTATGCCGGAAAATATGAGTGAGGAACGACGGGCAACCATGCGAGCATTTGGTGCTGAGTTAATTATGGTAACAGCCGAACAAAGCATGGAAGGCGCACGCGATCTGGCCGATCAAATGGGGCAGGAAGGAAAGGGCAAGGTACTGGATCAATTTTCTAATTCGGATAATCCTGCCGCACATTATTACGGTACTGGACCTGAGATATGGAAAGACACCGATGGAATGATCACACATTTTGTGAGTGCGATGGGTACGACTGGAACCATTATGGGTACCAGTCAATATCTGAAAGAGCAAAATGAGAACATTCAGATTATCGGTGTAACACCGGCTGAAGGTTCTAAAATTCCGGGAATTCGACGCTGGTCAAAAGAATATCTGCCACGGATTTTTGATGCGACCCGAGTTGATACAACTCTGGAAGTTAATCAAAACGATGCTGAGGAAACGACTCGGTTGCTGGCTAGCCAGGAAGGTATTTTTTGTGGCATTTCTTCTGGCGGTGCCGTTGCGGCTGCGTTGGCATTATCAAAATCGATCGACAATGCGGTCATTGTTGTGATTATTTGTGATCGTGGCGATCGTTATCTATCGACCGATGTGTTTCCTGCAAGTTAATTTAAAGTGATTATAATTTATTTTAGTATTAACCATGTATTTCACCCTTCACTCGGAATTCAAAGGGTAATCAAGTAATGGCACGACGACGTAAAAAGCCTTTATCACGCGAACCTCAAGTGGCAACAATTACTGATTTAACGCATGACGGAAAAGGCGTTGCGCATATTGAGGGTAAGACCGTTTTTATTCGCTCAGCTTTACCCGACGAAGAAGTAGAGTTTATCTATACGCGAAAACGGCGCCAATATGATGAAGGTAACTTGCATCAGGTGATGAAACCCAGCCCGTTACGGATCGACGCAAAGTGTGTGCATTTCTCTATTTGCGGTGGCTGTAGCTTGCAACATTTATCAAGCGATGAACAAATAAAACAAAAGCAAAAAATTCTGCTTGATAATTTACAGAGAATTGGGCATGTTGAAACGCAGACTGTTAGGCCACCATTGAGTGGGCCACAATGGGGGTATCGGCGAAAAGCCAGGCTGGGTGTTAAATATGTAGAGAAAAAAGGCAAAGTATTAATCGGCTTTCGTGAAAAAGGAACGAGTTATCTCGCTGATCTGTTAAGTTGTGAGGTATTGCATCCATCGGTTGGCCTACGTTTAACTGAATTGTCTGAACTGGTTAGATCGCTAAGCTGTTATCAGGCCATACCGCAGATCGAAGTTGCGGTAGGTGATAGTTCCACTGCATTGGTGTTTCGTCATCTGGAAACGTTAACGGATGATGATAAAGAAAAACTGATTGATTTTGCAAAACAATATAGCGTCGATATTTATTTGCAGTCGGGCGGCCCGGATAGCATAACGCCTTTGTGGCCAGCCTCACCGGATCTTTATTATAATATTCAAAAGTACCATATAAAAAATGACTTCTTGCCCACGGATTTTGTTCAGGTCAATGCTGAAATTAACGAAAATATCATCCCTTTAGTCATCGCGGCGTTGGACTGTCATGCTGACGATCATGTATTGGAATTATTCTGTGGTCTGGGTAATTTTACTTTACCGATCGCACAGAACGTTGCCACAGTGACGGCCATTGAAGGTGAAGCCAGCTTAATAGAACGTGCAAGAATTAACGCAGAAGCTAATGATATTTCTAACGTGAGCTACCATGTTGCAAACTTAATGGCCGAGGTTAAGTTGTTCCCATGGTGGAATAATAAAGAGTATGCAAGTGTGTTCCTGGATCCACCGCGGTCGGGCGCTGAACAGGTGCTTCCCTTAATTGCAGAAAAAAAGATACCTCGCATTGTCTATGTGTCCTGTAATCCAGCGACGCTGGCAAGGGACGCCGGTATTCTGGTAAATGAGTATGGTTATACGCTGGATGATGTTGGTGTTATGGATATGTTTCCACATACGGCCCATGTAGAGTCGCTGGCGATTTTTTCTTTAAAGAAAAAGGGTAAATAATGCCAACTGAAATTGAACGAAAATATTTACTGCGCAATGATGACTGGCAACTTGACGCGGATTCGGGCACTCAATATGAACAGGGTTATATAGTAGGTTCTGATAAGGGCTCTGTGCGAATTAGAACTCAGGGATCGGATGCCTTTATTAATATAAAAAGTGCGACCCTGGGGATTAAACGCCAGGAATATGAATACGCCATCCCGTTAAATGAAGCGCAGGAAATGTTGTCGAGTTTATGTGCAAAACCACTGATTAAAAAAACGCGCTATATTGTTAACGTGAATGGCGATAAATGGGAAATAGATGTATTTGACGGTGAGAATACAGGCCTGATTGTGGCCGAGATTGAATTGCAATCTGAAGATCAAAGTATCGAGCTGCCCGCATGGTGTGGACAGGAAGTCTCTGATGATGTTCGGTACTATAATGTTAATCTCACCAAACATCCGTATACAAAATGGTAAACGCTGATCAAGTAAATATAGTTTACATTGATGTAAGCCAGCAAATGCTATCAGTGCAAGAAGGGGCTAAAACACTTTTTACCGCTCCGATATCTACGGCCAAAAACGGTGTTGGCGAACGTAATGGCAGCGAGCAGACGCCGCGGGGCTGGCATTATATACGTGCTAAAATTGGTGGTGATGCCGTGGAGGGCAGCGTTTTTGTTGGGCGGCGCAAAACCAGTGAATTGTACTCGGAAGAATTGTCCAGATTGCATCCTGAGCGCGACTGGATTCTAAGCAGGATTTTATGGTTGAGCGGTCTGGAGCCCGGCTTTAATCGCCTCGGCGAAGTTGATACGATGCGACGCTATATATACATACATGGTTGCCCGGATAGTTTTAAAATGGGTGCTGCCGATTCCCATGGTTGCATTCGAATGGGGAATACGGACGTTATACAATTATTTGCTATGCTGGATGTTGGCACAAAAGTACTAATTACAGAGTAAATTATGACACTAGGCCCGGTCATGCTCGATGTTGATGGCTTCGAGCTTTCGCAACAAGATAAAGAGATCTTAAACCATCCTGCCGTGGGTGGGGTTATATTGTTTTCTCGAAACTATCATGATACCGAGCAGTTATCACATCTGGTTCAAAGCATCCGTGTGGCGGCAGATAAAAATATCCTTATCGCGGTTGATCATGAAGGTGGTCGGGTGCAACGTTTTATTAAAGGGTTTACCCGTATACCGGCTATGCGGCGCATAGGCGAGTTGTATGATAAAGATCCCAAAACATCAAAAAAACTGGCCACGGATATTGCCTGGCTTATGGCGGCAGAATTACGCAGTGTGGGTATTGATTTTACCTTTGCCCCGGTCGTTGATATTGATTATAAAAAATGCGACGTCATTGGTGATCGAGCTTTTCATTCTAATCCAAAAGCGGTTTACGAATTGAGTTATGCGTTTTGTCAGGGGCTGGAACAGGCAGGTATGGCCAGTGTTGCTAAACATTTTCCTGGTCACGGTGCGGTCAGCGAAGATTCTCATATCGATATACCGGATGATGCGCGTGAGTTTGATTTGATTTTTCAAAACGATATTTTACCTTTTCGGCTATTGATTCAAAATACCCTGTCTGCGATTATGCCTGCACACGTAATATATTCAAAAATAGATAAATTGCCTGCTGGCTTTTCTCATTACTGGCTGCAAACGATTTTAAGAGAGAAATTAAATTTTAATGGCGTTATATTTAGCGACGATCTTAACATGCAAGGTGCCAGTGTCGCGGGGGATCGGTATTCTGACCGGGCGAATGCAGCAAGAGACGCGGGCTGTGATATGATTTTGATCTGTAATAATCGACCCGCAGCGACTGAAATAATTGCTGAAATGAAGTCGCCTATTGATCCAGTCAGTGCTACCCGTTTAACCCGAATGCATGGCCGTAAACCGATCGAATATAAAGACCTGATGCAAATAGAAAGATGGCATAATGTTGTTAGTCGAATACAGAATTACATTGAAGCCCAAAACCCTAATTTTGAACTGGATTTATGAGAGATAATCATGCTGGAGTGGTATAACACACAAATACAAAGCTATGCTGGCAATTTTGCCGAAATAGTAAGTATTTTTATTATCGTTTTTTTGACTTTGCTGGTTGATTTTATCCTCAAGCGAGTACTAAAGGTTGTCGAGAAACGCCTGCAGTCTACTAACACGCTATGGGATGATGCCTTAATCTATTCTATTCGAACACCGTTAAGTATATTTGTCTGGGTGATGGGGGCAACCTATATTATGTTGTTGCTCAAAGTCCAGAATGTTAGCGCCTTTAGAGAGCTTGGACTGGTTATTGTTATTGCATTTACGGTAATCCGGTTTATTAAACAGGTTGAAGTTCGCATCGTTCACAATAGTGAAAAAGTAGGTGAGGTAATTGATCGCACCACCGCGGATGCTATTGCCCAATTACTTCGGCTTTCGGTAATCATTACCGCTACCCTGGTCGGTCTGCAATCCGTTGGTGTAAATATATCTGCTATTTTAGCCTTTGGCGGAATAGGTGGAATCGCCATAGGTTTTGCGGCCAAAGATTTGTTGGCCAACTTTTTTGGTGGTTTGATGATATATTTAGATCGGCCTTTTGCTGTGGGTGACTGGATTCGATCGCCAGATCGAAATATTGAAGGAACGGTTGAAAAGATTGGATGGCGTTTAACTATTATTCGCACCTTTGATAAACGTCCCTTATATATCCCGAACTCAGTATTTGCGACGATTTCAGTAGAAAATCCATCACGTATGTCTCACCGCCGTATATATGAAACGATCGGCATACGCTACGACGATGTTAATTTATTACCCGATATTGTTCGAGAAGTGAAAGCCATGTTGCAATCTCACGACGACATAGCCCAGGATCAAACTATGATCGTAAATTTCAATTCATTTGCACCTTCATCGCTTGATTTTTTTATTTACACCTTTACCAAAACAACAAACTGGATTGAATTTCACCAGGTTAAACAGGATGTTTTATTTAAGGTAAATGAAATAATAGAGAAGAATAACGCCGAAATCGCGTTCCCGACTTCGACGGTACATTTGTCAGAAGCGGTACTATTAGAACAAACCAGATAATGAGCTGGTTATATTTGAGTTTGATTAATGGGCTCATTTATAATTGATTAATTTCATATTAACAAAGAAGAGTTACTATGCCAGATAAACTTATGATAATTATGGTTAATACCGACCCAGGTAACCCATCAGAGATGGGGGCGCCTTTTTTTCAGGCAACGGTGGCGGCGGCGATGGACTTTGATGTTGAAATTATTTTAACCGGTCGGACAGGGGAACTGGCTAAAAAAGGGTTTGCTGAAACCATTCTGGCTCAAGCGGGTAACTCGAAAACAATCTATGACTTTATAAAAGAAGCACATGACGCGGGTGCTGTTTTTAAAGTGTGTACTCCAACCCTGGAACTGTGGGGCGATGATCTGATTCCAGAAATTTCAGAAACCATTGGTGCTGCATATGTAATTAGTGAAGCTATGAGCGGTAACGTTGTTACGTTTACCTATTGAACGATGCCGATAAGCAATACAGAAGCCGTACAAGCGCTTAATCGAGCTGAATGCCTGTATACAGACGAACAGGTTCAGATCGCACTGGATCGTATTGCGCACGAAATAACGGACAAATTATCGAAACGTAACCCTTTGGTGTTATGCGTTATGACGGGCGCACTTATTCCTGCGGGTCATATTTTGACACGACTTAATTTTCCACTACAGATTGATTACATTCATGCGACTCGATATCGGGGTGATACACGCGGTGGCGTTTTGAACTGGTTGGTGAAACCAACATTTCCACTAAATAATCGTGACATTTTGATTATTGATGATATTTTTGATGAGGGGATTACCTTAAGCGAAATTGTTGAATATTGTTCAAGTGCGGGCGCGAATGATATATATACAGCCGTATTGGTTAATAAAATTCATAACAGAAAAACCAGCCTGCAAGTTGATTTTATCGGCCTGGAAACGGACGATAAATATTTATTTGGTTATGGTATGGATTACCATGACTATTTACGTAATATTCCTGGCATCTATGCCATTAAGGATTGAGCCGTGACTAAAATAGCTATTATTGGTGGAACCGGCTTAACTCGATTGACGAATTTGACTATTACGAGACGTGAAGTTCATAACAGTGCTTACGGAGAACCTTCTGCACCATTAGTGCGTGGAAAACTGGAGAAAATTGATGTTATTTTTTTACCACGACATGGTGCCGGGCACACTATTCCACCTCATAAAGTAAATTATCGTGCGAATTTATCAGTATTACATCAGCTAGGAGTTGAGAATGTTGTTGCCATAAATGCGGTCGGTGGAATCAGCGAGGAAATGTCACCGCAAACTATTGCAGTACCAGATCAGATTATTGATTATACATATTCACGTGCACATACCTTCTTTGTTGAGGGACTTAGTGATGTAACCCATATTGATTTTACTCAACCTTATTGTGAAATTTTACGAGAATCTATTTTGGCCGCGGCAAAAGAAGCCAGGATACCGGTTATAGCCAAAGCAACGTATGCCGCAACCCAGGGCCCCCGTCTTGAAACGGCGGCCGAAATAGACCGCCTTGAACGTGATGGGTGCCATGTCGTTGGGATGACGGGCATGCCGGAGGCGGCATTAGCAAAAGAGCTTGGCCTATGTTATGCAAGTATTAATGTGGTGGCCAATAAAGCGGCTGGTCGCAGTGGCTATAATGAGGCAATTACCATGGAAGAAATTGAAAAAAACCTTAGCGTCAGCCTCGAAAGTGTAAAGCGTATTCTGGAGATATTAATTAAAAATATCTAACTGGGTTCGTTTAACGACACCCTGATTAAGTCCTAAAGAGGGGATGGCAAGACAGACAGGAATGAAAACGGAATTTACACGTAACTAAATAAGTATTTTAAGTTCCTGTTTAACGCATGCGTGCCTTGTAAAGAGTTAATCAGGACGTTGTTAACGGGCCTTAAGCGTTTTCCCCAGATAGGGCGTTGCCAGAATAAGCATACCCAGCACCGGATGGTCGAGATAATGCACTTCCTTGCTGCGCATTTTTCTGGTTTGCTTTAACTGGTATATAACTGGACGAGGTACCGCCTTTATGTCCTGTTCGTCTTCATTTCTCTGATTTGTCGGTGCCAGCACAGTTGTTGATGATATTGGTATCCCCGTTGTGTAAATCAGATTGACATCGGCGTGTAAATATCGCGATAAAATAATTTTGATATAACCATCAAGGATTGCTTTGCTCTGTTGTACTTCTACTTCATCGGCAGGATGGGGGCGCGGCGCGTTAGATGAAAAGGCGTCGGGACTGATCGGCTGCGCAGGAGAAGCGGTAGTATTTATAAATTCACGCTTAAAATGAATAGGCAGTGCTGTTTCGGCAGGCATCCCCGGCTGTCGCCATGACGTGTGTAAAAGTATTTTATTCTGATTATTCGCGGTTAATAATTTGGCTTCCTGGGTGAGGCGGTAGCTAGATTTTGGCAGTCGTTTAAACGTGAGTTTGGGTGAGTATTGGCGTGGCATGGGGCCTGGATATGGACGATTTAACTGAACAAATTTTTCAGGGATCTCGATTGTGACTGCATTCTTCCATACTTCCGAGTGACGGGCTGCTGGATCGTTGGATTCAAATACAATAATCTCAAAATCGTAGTAACGAACCTCGTCAGCAGAAAGCGGACTGCTAACAAAAAGTACCGACAGCAAAAATATCGGGAGAACTTTATCGAGGGGGTTCAGGAGTATTTTAATACGCATATTGCAATTTTAGTCTTTTATGTTAGGTTGGAGGTAAGATCTGGTTCATGTATTCACTATTCTATACTGACATGTCATCACGGGTAAAGTATTGAGAGGATGCGTTATCGTGTTTGAACCGTTTAAGCCGCTTTTGGGTGCGATAACTGGTTCAGCAGCGACCTGGTAAATTCGAGTCGTTTTTGTTCATTCTCGGATTCATAGGAAATTTTTAATTTGTTCTGGCCATCCAGTTGGTAAAGATGAGACTTAGTCTGTATCAATTCAATAATAATTGCCGTGTCGATATTAGGTGAACTAGAAAACAGAAAATATCCGCCATTATCACTAATATTGATTTTGTCGATTCCAAGTGATTTTGCTGAATTTCTCAGTGCCGTTATCTCAAAAAGATTTTTAACGGATTGTGGGAGCAAGCCAAATCGATCAATCATTTCGATTTTGAGTTCAGTCAGGTCGTTATCATTATTGGAGCTGGCGATTCGCTTATATAAAATAAGTCGCGCATGAACATCGGGCAAATAATCTTCTGGTATGAGAGCGGGAATATGCAATTTAATCTCAGTATCTTTTTCTTCATTATCAGGATCAAATACTTTGCCTTCTTTTAGTGAGGTTACGGCTTTTTCAAGTAATTCAGTATACATTGCATAACCGATTTCCTGCATCTGACCACTTTGTTCGTCGCCCAGTAATTCGCCTGCGCCTCGTATCTCCAGATCATGTGTTGCTAACGTAAAGCCTGTACCCAGCGTCTCAATGGATTCTATGGCTTCTAATCTTTTTTTCGCGTCAGCGGTTATAATATTTTTATTTGGAATAATCAGGTAAGCATAGGCGCGATGATGAGAGCGGCCAACTCGACCACGTAGCTGATAGAGTTGTGCCAGGCCAAATCGATCCGCTCGATTAAGAATAATGGTGTTAGCGTTAGGAATATCAATGCCCGTTTCAATAATAGTGGTGCAAACTAGTATGTTAAAGCGTTGATGGTAAAAATCAGACATTACATGTTCTAATTCTCGTTCACGCATTTGTCCATGGGCGAATTTAATTTTTGTATTGGGTATCAGCTCACGAAGTTTATCCACCTGTTTTTCGATAGTTTCAACTTCGTTATGAACAAAAAACACCTGGCCACCACGTTTTAACTCACGAGCAATAGCCTCAATTATCATGCTGTCATGCCATTGTGAGATAAACGTTTTGATCGCTAGACGTTTTGCGGGCGGCGTGGCAATGATTGATAAGTCTCGCATGCCCGACATGGACATATTTAAGGTGCGTGGGATAGGCGTTGCGGTCAGGGTTAAAATATCTACTTCAGAACGAAGTGACTTAAACACTTCTTTCTGACGGACTCCAAAACGATGCTCTTCGTCAATGATAACCAGTCCAAGAGATTTGTAGCGTACATCTTTTTGCAGTAGTTTATGCGTGCCAATGACGATATCAATTTGGCCGTTGATCAAACCATTAATCACCCCATCCTGTTCTTTTTTAGATCGAAAGCGGGATAAGGAGTCAATTTTGACTGGCCATTCTGAGAATCGGTCGCTAAAAGTTTGCACATGTTGCTGGGTTAGCAATGTCGTTGGGGTTAATATAGCAACTTGTTTACCGGCCATTACCGCGACAAAGGCGGCGCGCATCGCCACTTCTGTTTTACCGAAACCCACATCGCCACAAATCAGATGATCCATAGGTTTGTTATTTGTCATGTCACGTAGTACGCGATCAATAGCCGTTTGTTGATCCGGTGTTTCTTCGAAAGGAAATTCAGCGGCAAAGGCCCGGTATTGATTTTCATCAAGCGGATAGGCGTAGCCCTGTTTTGCTTCGCGTCGGGCATAAATCTCTAATAATTCAACCGCGACATCGCGAACTTTTTCCTGAGCTTTTTTCTTTGCGCGTTCCCATTGACCGCTTCCCAATTTATGTAGTGGTGCTGTTTCCGGAGAGGCGCCCGTGTAGCGGCTAATTAAATGTAACGATGAAACCGGTACGTAGAGCTTATCTTTATCCGCGTACTCAAGGGCCAGGAATTCAGAAGTCATGCCGGCAGTGGTTATCGTTTGCAAACCAAGGAAACGGCCAACACCGTATTCATCGTGAACAACTGGTGCGCCAATGGTCAGTTCAGCGAGATTTTTAATGACATTTTCACTGTCGCGCTGTTGTGTACGTCGCCGTCGACGTTGCAATACCTGCTGACCAAATAGTTGTGTTTCCGCAATCACATGTAGAGCCGGGTCATTAATCGACAAACCAAATTCGAGTGGTGCGACGGTAATACCCAGCGGCTGATCTGATTTCAGGAAGTCGTGCCAGCACTCAAATAAAGTGGGGCGAATATTATTTTCTTTTAATAGTCCGATGAGAGTCTCGCGTCGTCCGGTGGATTCTGCGGCAAACAGGATACGCCCAGGATTTGATTGAATAAAATGAGTTAGGGTCTCAGTTGGATTTTCGGTTCGGGCGTTTATTAATAATTTAGGAGGGGCAAGACTATTAAAATTAGTCCCCGTTTTTTGTTCGTGCTCATAGTTATGCCATCGAATTTGTCTGAATTCCGTAAATTTGTTTTCTATATCAGTGCTGTTAAGAAATAATTTTTCAGGTGCCAATATTGGACGTTCAATGTCATGTTTTGAACCTTCATACCTTTGTAGAATTTCTGCATCAAACGTTGCAGATTGTTGCATGACATCATGCTCGCTAATAATGATGGTGTTGTCAGGCAAATAGTCAAATAAAGTTTCTGTCTGTTCAAAAAACAAGGGTAAGAAATATTCTATTCCTGGAGGTGCGCGGCGATTGGTTACTTCATTGTAAATTACCGATGCTTTTGGATCCCCGGAAAATAAAATACGGTAGGCCTGGCGAAACTGTGTTGCCCCTGTGTCATCTAACGGAAATTCTCTGGCAGGTAAAAGTCGTAATTGTGAAACTATTTCAATTGTTCTTTGTGACTCAGGATCAAAAGTACGAATGCTTTCAATGTCATTGTCAAACATTTCAATTCGGTAGGGCAAGGCGTTACCCATAGGATATAAATCGATCAAGCTGCCGCGAACGGCAAATTCACCATGTTCAAGAACCGTTGAAACGTGTTGATAACCGTTGGTGATGAGCTGCTGTCGAAATGTTTCAGGGACAAGCTTCTGGCCGGTGCTAAGCAATAAGCAACGTTGCTGGACGTAGTTTTTCGGGGCGACTCGATGCATCAACGTTTGTATTGGCACAATTAACAGGCCATTTTTCGTATTGGGTAACTGATAAAGCGTTGCTAATCGTTCTGAAATAATATCTTGATGCGGTGAAAAAACATCGTAGGGCAGGGTTTCCCAATCCGGGAAACTTAAGAACGGCTGTGGTTCCCCTTTACTGTAAAACAGGATTTGATCACTAAGTTGTTGAGCATGGGAAGAATTCGAGGTGACGCATAAAATCAGCCCCTGATGTTGTCTGGCTAATTGCTGGATCGCCAGGCCAACTGCGCTGCCATATAACTTGCCCCAATGTTCAGTTTTATGGGCTGCTTCTGGAATGAATGGTTTAAAAATTGAGCATAAATCAACGGACATGGATGGTTTTCTTCACAGGTTTCACGGCGGGGCTATTCTAGCGATTGTTTCAATAAATGGGTATATTGAAAGAGAGTATATTTTGATCGCGAGCCAATCGTGCCTGTTAAACGCCAGTCTGAACTCTGGAAATTGCCCATTTATTTTCAAAACCTCGGTAAAATTAAGCGGACTCATTTTACTCGTCCGACCAGGCGGCGCGTTGACTTAGCGCTTTTATGATCGGGATCACGATCTCCATTTGTGATTTTCGGTTAAATTTTCCTCAAATACCCTCATTAGTCCTACTAAAAAGCAAGTTTCAGGGTGAACTACACCATAATTTAGTGTGAATTGCGTCAAGTTTTTGTCTCTGAGCAGACTGGCTTTTTTAAGTGTCTGTTCGTAAATGCGTCATTTATTAGACACCCAGAAATTTAAGTCATTGAAATATCAGCCGTTATGCGTTTTGGATGTACTGGAAAGGTTACTGAAATGCGTATTTTTATGGTTATGGCTTTATTGTTTGGAATACACACCCACGTTGTAGCGGGGGAGTTGCATGTGGTTGTAAATGGTAAGGCTATTCACCTGGACAACGGTAATTATAATGAAGATAACTGGGGTCTGGGACTTGAATATAATTTTGCACCTAAAAGTGACTGGATAAAATTTGTCAATGCCAGCTGGTTTAAGGACAGCAACTACAATACATCCAAATATATTGGCGGGGGTATGAAAAGGCGTTTCCGTCTGGATAATGACCGTGATGGCTGGTTTTTTGATGCGGGTGCCATTGCGTTTTTAATGACAAGAAAAGATTTTAAGAATAACGATCCTTTCCCAGGGATACTGCCCTTTGTTGCTGTGGGAAATGGACCGGTGACAATGAACCTATCCTATATTCCTTCCGTCTCTCCAAAATACAAGGCACTATTGTATTTTCAGTTGCTGATACGTGTTAAAACATTTGAGTAGATGCGTTTTTCTAGCCGATTCAAATAGACGTTAGTGCACGTGACGTCTCCTTTCTGATCGTTTGCGATTTATATCATCTTTTATTAGAGTCAGATCCCTCGGTTGATGCAGAATACTGTTTCACGTTGTGATATGGTGTGGACGAATGAATATTACAGATAATATTCGGTCTGATTGCAGTTACGGTACAACATGGCAGAGATAATGATGATAACAAAACAAGTATTTAAATTTTTGATCCTCAGTTTTATCACTATTTTAATGAGCAGTTGCGCCTTCCCTTCACAGGAAATGAAGGATTTTCAGAAGAGTTATCGATTATATGAGAAAGCGATACGCTGGCAGGATTACGATCTGATGCTGGGCTTTCATAAAAATGCAAAAAAATCGGAATTATCAGAGGCGAACCGCAAGCGTCTAAAACAATTCAGGGTGTCTGGATATAACACAGTTTTCACGCGAATTGACCCGGATGAACAGAGTGCAACCCAGGTCGTTGAAGTAAAATATTATAATGAGGATTATAATGTCGTTCGAGAAATGACCATTACTAACCTGTGGGAATGGAATAAGCTCGCACAACGCTGGGAACTGGCGAACCCGTTCCCGACGTTTCGTTGATCATTACACGCTCTTTTGTTGAGTGGAACGGTGCTGCGATTATTTTCGATTGACGGCGTGGATTACGTGGTCGTATTCAAAATAGACGGTAAAACTACCGTATATCCAGCGGGAAATTGGGGGTTCACCCACGGCCTCAATTCTCTCAACAGGACTACCAAAACGCTCTTCTACGGCGTCTTTTGTCATGCCTTTGCCTGGCAAGGTAATCGAAATAATATCGGCAGGTTGATTGTCTATGTCGGTCGTATCGGCTTCAGGAATCTCGTTTTCATTATCCATTGCTTCGGGTTGAGGGATGTCAGATACACGGTTGATAGTCTCGGGTTGTGGGATCTCAAGAACCTCGGCCATAACCGAGGCTGAAATCGCCAGGCTAAACAGGCTTGCTAACCAGAGTGTTATTTTCATCTAAAGTCTCCACGTCGCTATAACGTACAAGTCATCGTACAAGTCGTACAACGACTGCTTATCCGGCAATTACCGGGACAACCACCCGTTGTTCAGTTATAACAAACTATACAACATCAATGGGTTATGGGCAAAACCTAATCATATAATTTAATATTGGATTAAAATGAGACGGCAATAAAACCATACAATATGTATGCTTTAATAGCAGGCTATGCTTAAATCAGATCGTTTAATATTTAACTTAGAGAATATGGTTTATACACATACACGTTTTAACCGCGAAAATCAGACGACGTCGGAACGGGTTAAGGTTTGGGTGCAGTCACTTGGCTATCCGATGGGTTCTGAGCAATATGATCTCATCAGTAAGGCCTTTATTGTCGCCGATTCAGCACATGGGGAACAAACACGATTATCGGGTGAGCCTTATATCACCCATGCGATGGCCGTTGCTGAAATATTGGTTAAATTACATCTGGATCCACAGGCGGTTGTTGCGGCCATTTTGCATGATGTTGTTGAGGACACCGAGGTATCGCTTACTGACATTGAGGAAATATTTGGCAAGGAGGTAGCGGAACTGGTTGATGGAGTAACGAAACTGTCTCTCATTGAACAACAAGATTTAAATGAGCGCGGTACGAAAGAGCATTTACACGCCGAAAGTTTACGTAAACTCTTACTGGCAATGGCGGAAGATGTGCGGGTGGTTTTGATCAAGCTGGCGGATCGATTGCATAACTTAAGAACATTGAAATATCTCAGTGAATCGAAACAAAAACGCATTGCCAAAGAAACCATGGATATCTACACCCCCCTGGCAAATCGGTTGGGGATCTGGCAGATTAAATGGGAGCTGGAAGATCTTTCATTTCGTTTTCTTGAACCGGAGAATTATAAAAAAGTCGCAGAATTTTTAGATGAACGACGTGTTGACCGTGAGCGGTATATCAATCACGCCATTCGAATTATTAAAGCGGAGATGCATGAAGCGGGCATTAAGGCCGAGGTGTATGGACGCCCCAAACATATCTACAGTATCTGGAAAAAGATGCAGCGAAAGGGGCTCAATTTTAACGCGGTCTACGATATAAGAGCGATTCGTGTCGTAGTAGATAAAGTTCAGGATTGCTATGCCGCATTAGGGGCAATTCATACGGTCTGGCGACATATTCCACACGAGTTTGACGACTATATTGCCACCCCAAAAGAAAATATGTATCAGTCGATTCATACTGCGGTGATTGGACCAGAGGGTAAAACACTGGAGGTACAAATTCGCAGTCACGACATGCACAACCATGCTGAACTGGGGGTGGCCGCGCACTGGAACTACAAAGAAGGCGGGAAAGTCGATGCCAATTACGAACAGAAGATAGCCTGGTTGCGTCAAATGCTGGAATGGAAGGATGAATCGGATGATGCAGGGGATTTTATCGATCGATTTAAATCAGAGGTATTCCAGGATCGTGTTTATGTGATTACCCCGCAAGGTGACATTATCGATCTGGCACAAGGAGCAACGCCACTCGATTTTGCCTATCATATTCATACCGACATTGGTCATCGTTGCCGAGGTGCAAGAGTTGATGGTCGTATTGTTAATTTAACCTATGAACTCAATAGTGGAGAGCAGGTTGAAGTGTTAACCACTAAAACCGGCAAGCCAAGTCGCGACTGGTTGAATCCTCAGTTAGGTTATTTAAAAACATCGCGCGCTAGAGCCAAGGCTCGACACTGGTTTAAACAACAGGATCATGATCAAACCGTTGTGCAAGGCCGTGAAGCGCTTGAACGAGATATTCGTCGCTTAAACTTACAGGGTATCAATCATAAGGCGCTGGCGGAAAAATTTAATTTTGATAATGTTGATGATTTTTATGCTGCGAATGGACGCGGTGATATTACGTCAAATCAGATTGCATCTCATGGCCATAGTTTATGTCAGTCGGAAGAACCGGTTCGGCAACCCGTTCCTGCGGCGCGAAAACCACGCACGGTTACCCAGGGCGATATTGATATCGAAGGGGTGGGTAATTTATTAACAAATATGGCCCGCTGTTGTTCGCCTGCACCAGGTGATCCGATTATAGGATATATCACCAAAGGCGCGGGGGTTAGTGTGCACCGCAAGGATTGCCGTAACATTTTAAAGATGCCAGATGCACGTCGTAGCCGGTTAATTAATGTGGAGTGGGGCGCAAAAGCCAATGAACAATATCCGGTCGATATACAGATAGAAACGATCGATCGTCAGAACTTGTTAAGGGATGTATTAAACATCCTGTCGAACGAGAAAATAAATGTCAATGCGGTAAACACAGTTTCCGACAAAGATAATAATACGGCCTTAATGAATTTGACCATCGAAGTCGACAGTGTGTCGCAGTTGAGCAAAATTCTAAACCGTATTGGCCAGCTCAATAATGTCGTAGAAGTGCGTCGAAGTCGTTCAGCCTGAACAATAATAGATGGATTTTTCTGAGTGAATTTGATGCGTTCAAATCGAATGACCTTTTACCCTTTTGGCCATGAATTTGCGGTGTAAGTGGATTTAAATTTCCTGCTAATTACTGTACCATCCCTGCTTTATTGCCAGCGCGGATAATAAATCACCTAATTAGTTAAAGATATGGTCTAATACGAATCTATGTTTCATCCCTTATCCCTATTTGTTGGTCTTCGCTATACACGATCAAAACGACGCAATGGTTACGTATCACTGTTTTCATTTGTTTCAATTATAACCCTTTGTCTGGGGGTTATGCTTTTGATCGTTATCTTGTCGGTGATGAATGGATTTGAAAAAGAAGTACGTGAACGTATCCTGAATATGATCTCGCATATTACCGTATCGGGCTTTGATGGCAAGATTAAGGATTGGGAATCGGTAGTAAAGAAAGTTAAACAAAATCCACAAGTAGTCGGTACGGCGCCATTTATTCGAGCCGAAGGCATGCTGATATACAAACGACAGGTACAGGGATCTCTGTATCGCGGTATTGATCCAAAACTGGAAAAAACGGTTTCAAGAGTTCATACCAGTATGGTATCAGGCTCTCTGGATGACCTCGTGCCTGGAAAATTTGGAATCATCCTGGGGCAGGATCTTGCCTTTAAACTTGGGGTTGATGTCGGCCAGAAAGTAACAATGGTCACACCGAGTGCGAACGTTACCCCGGCTGGCGTAATGCCACGGTTAAAACGGTTTACCGTGGTCGGTATTTTTAAAGTAGGATTTTATCAATACGACAGCGCGGTTGGCCTTATTCATATTGATGATGCCGCTCGAGTCTTTCGTAAAAAAGACGGGGTATCGGGTGTGCAGGTTCAGGTCAAAAACCTGTTAAATGTCGCGCCAACCAAACGGGAGTTACAAAATCTATTTGAACACCAATACTGGGTAAAAGACTGGAGTTATTACCACGCGAACTGGTTCAGTGCGGTGCAAATGGAAAAACGCATGATGTTCGTTATTCTGTTTATTATAATCATCGTGGTTTCGGTAAATATTATCTCAAGCATGATTACGGTGGTAAATGACAAACGCAGTGATATTGCTATATTGCGAACCTTTGGTGCCAGCACCAGTACCATCATGCGCATATTTCTGGTGCAGGGCAGTGTGATCGGTGTGGTGGGTACCCTGGCGGGAGTTCTTTTTGGGGTCGTGCTGTCGCTCAATCTTGAAAATTTATATACTCAATTAGTAAATTTAACGGGCAAACAGGTGATTGATCCCAGTGTGTATTTAATTAGCGATTTACCAAGCGATGTTCAACTTGAACAGGTATTGGTTATCGGTATCTCCACGCTGGTGATGTCGATCATCGCCACGATCATACCGGCGGTTACGGCGAGCCACATTAATCCGGCCGATGCGCTTCGATATGAATAGCGGTATGAATAAATGAAACCTGCTGCCAATAATCTGTCCAGCAAACGAATTATCGAATGCCAAAATCTGACTAAAACCTATCTAGAAGGTCCTGAACCGGTCGAGGTGTTAAAAGGGATCTCCTTGTCGGTGTCTCAAGGCGAGCAAGTTGCTATTGTGGGCGCATCTGGCTCGGGAAAAAGCACCTTATTACATTTACTAGGCGGGCTAGATGTGCCCACGGCAGGGAACGTTTTAGTCGATGGGCTCAATATGGGTAGCCTGGATGACAATGCGCGTGGCAGCTTACGGAATCGTACGCTGGGTTTCGTTTATCAGTTTCACCACCTGCTGATGGAATTTACTGCGTTGGAGAATGTTGCGATGCCACTGTTAGTTCGTGGTGACAATGTTGCCAGGGCGAGGCAGGCTGCGTTCGAAACGCTGGAGAAAGTTGGGTTAAAACACCGTGTCGAACACAAACCTGCTGAACTCAGCGGGGGGGAACGTCAACGCGCGGCGATTGCACGAGCACTGGTCAGCAATCCCAAATGTGTCATGGCCGACGAACCGACCGGTAATCTGGATCATAAAACGGCGATGAGTGTCTATGAGCTCATGCTGGAACTCAACGATGAGTTTAAGACCAGCTTTTTAGTCGTGACCCATGATTTGCAGTTTGCAGATCGAATGGAGCGAACGCTACAGCTTCAGGACGGGTTTTTAACCAATTAAAACAATACGATAGACGGTTTTGTTAAGGTAATGTTAAAGTGATCTATCAAGTTTACGACTGCTTTTTTTTTGCCCACATCCGCTTCTTGCGGGCTAACCATTGATTGGTGATATTGATGCGCCAAAGCAAACGAACGATGGCGTAGCCTGCTGCTCCACTGGCGACGGCACAGATAAAACAACCCAATAGAAAGGGTTTCCATCTAGGCGCTAATTCGGTCGTGATCCAGTTCAGGGTAAGCTCAAAATGCCAGTCACCGACAGGCGTGTTTAAGGTCCATGAACCCACCAGATAGGCAAAGTAAAACATGGCTGGAATGGTCAGGGGGTTGGTTACCCAGACCAGAGCAACCGAGATGGGTAAATTGACTCGCCACCATATAGCCGCGGCGGCGGCCAGAATCATTTGAACTGGCAGCGGTACAAAGGCCATAAATAAACCCACAAAAAATGCACCTGACACCGATTTTCGGTTTATATGCAGGAGATTGGGATCAGAGAGCAGTTTGCCAAAAATCCGTTGTAGCTGGGGATGGTTGCGAATTTTGTCCGGATCGGGCAACCAGCGCTGAATAAACTTCTTTGGCATAAGATAGACATTAACCTGAATCAAAAAAACTGATAGTATATTGCTATTATTTCAATTTACTAACACGGATGTTAGTCATGATACGTACTGTCGCATTAGCCCTGTTCTCGGGCATCCTGATTTTACACTATTTACCTCAGCTGCCGCCAAGCGGTTTTTTGTTGCTGGGTCCGGTGGCGTTTGTCTTGCTTTTCATATTTAAAACCTACTATACAAGAATTGTATTGGTTAGTCTGATTGGATTCAGCTGGGCGCATTTTCAGGCGTATTATTTATTAGAAGATAAATTGCCGGTTGAATCAATAAGCAAAAATATTCAGCTTGAAGGTTATATCTCGTCCTTGCCGATTGTCGATAAGCGTAAAATACGGTTTGAGTTTGATGTCGAGAACGTACTGCAGCCGGCGCAAATATCTTTCCCGAAAAAAATTATATTAAGCTGGTATAACCCCGGTAAGAGAAACTTGAATGTCGGCGATAAATGGCGTTTCACGGTGCGCTTAAAGCCGCCCAGGACATTTGCTAACCCAGGTGGTTTTAATTATACCAAATGGCTTTTACAAAAAGGTATTCTGGCAACAGGTTATATTCGAACAAAAGAACCGACTGAATTAATCGCAAGCAGTTTATCCGCCTATCCGTTGCAACGGCTCCGACAATCTATGCAAACCCAACTCAATAATGTCGCAATTGATGCGCATGTTTTGCCTTTCGTGCGCGCACTGGTTTTGGGTGATCGTTCGGGTTTAAAAAACGAAGATTGGGCCGTGCTGCAAAAAACGGGAACGATACATCTAATGGCAATCTCAGGTCTACACGTGGGTCTAGTTGCTGCGTTTATGTTTTTTATAACAAGACTGTTCTGGTCAAAAATTCCCACTGCCGCACTTTATATAGCCGCGCCGCGTGTCGCCGCGATAATGGCGTGGGGTGCAGCCTTTTTCTATTCGGCATTAGCAGGTTTTTCCTTGCCCACTCAACGGGCGATGATCATGCTCAGTGTAGTATTATTGGCGTTAGTTATGAAAAAACGTATTCTCCCTGCGTACGTGTTCAGTACCGCGTTAGTGATTGTATTAATTTATGATAGCTTCGCGGTTTTATCGGTGAGCTTTTGGCTTTCATTTGGTGCGGTGGCATTAATTTATTACTTTATTTTTACTTCCAGTCAATCGGGTGTTAGTACTAAAACATCTCGCTTCAGATACTGGTTGCATTTGCAGATATTCATTAGTATAGGATTATTGCCACTTACCATTCAGTTTTTTCAACAAGCACCGGTTCTTTCGCCTGTTGCAAATATAGTTGCAGTTCCCATAGTTGGGTTCATCATTGTCCCCTTATGTTTTATTGGCTCGATATTGTTGTTTATTAATGATTCGGCGGCGATAATCGTATTTGATGCGGTTGCCGCTATTTTTTCAATGCTCTGGGTCTTTCTACAGTGGTTTTCTGACTTGTCATTCAGCACCTATGCCTTTGCTACCCCGTCACTGATTGCCTTGTTTTTAGCGCTATTTGGCTTAGGAATGTTTTTTCTACCGAATATTTTGCATATCAGAGCCCTTGCTTTGATTTGTTGTCTCCCCATTTTGTTACCCTTTCATTCGCAGATTGAGCGTGGCGAATTCAAGTTATCGGTGCTTGATGTGGGGCAGGGGCTTTCACTGGTCGTACAAACGTCTGAGCAGAGTCTGGTGTTCGACGCTGGCCCCCGATTCAGTCGAAATTTAGATGCCGGCCGCGCGGTAGTCATCCCCTTTCTTCGTGAGCAAGGAATTAATAAACTGGATATATTGTTAATTAGCCATGCGGATAACGATCATATTGGTGGTGCAAGATCGATTTTATCAGGCATCAAGGTCAAAAATATCTTAACCAGTGCGCCTGATAAATTTACCACCGTGAACGAATATACATTAAGCCGTTGCGTGCAGGGACAAAGCTGGCAGTGGGATGGGGTTCAATTTGAGATTATTTACCCGGCTGAAAAAGATTATGCATCCGGTTTGAGTAAGAATAATCTTTCCTGCGTGCTGCTGGTATCCTCGAAAACACAACGTGTTTTATTTACCGGGGATATTGAACGTGAGGCCGAAAGACTTATTTTACGACGCTACCCCAATTTATCCGATCTCGATCTTATCGTTGCGCCTCATCATGGGAGTAAAACCTCGTCATCGAATCGATTTGTACAGCAACTTGTCCCTCAACGCGTCATCATGCCGGTTGGGTGGCGTAACCGATATCATTTCCCTCATCCGCAGGTGCTGGATCGGTATCAGTCGGTACAAGCGGATATCTATCATACAAGCGAATCGGGAGCGATTAGCTTTGATTCGAATACGCGTGAAATCAGTCAATATCGTGACCAAAAACGTTCATACTGGGACTAAATTCGAGCTTAAAATGCCTCTTTCAGCTATGCTGCGTCTTTGCTAAAGTGTGCCTGCCGATCTATCACTAAGTCATTAATTTGCTTAATTTTTAAGGAGAACCTTCGAGTGGATGTATATGTTCAAGCTGGTGGATATTTAATGTTCCCCATCTTACTATTCTCGGTCGCCGCTGCGGCTATTGTGGCTGAACGTTTTTGGTCGCTACAGAGCCGGAAAATTGTTCCTCCTACGCTGGTTGCCCAGGTATGGCAATGGCATAAATCAGGGAATCTTGATGACCAGCACATCGACGCATTGGCTAAAAATTCACCGTTGGGGCGGGTATTGGCGGCGGGTTTGGCTAATTTGAATCACCCTCGTGAGATTATGAAAGAAACCATTGAGGATACAGGTCGTCAGGTGGTGCATGAACTTGAGCGGTTTTTAAACTCACTGGGCACCATCGCGGCGGTTACACCATTAATGGGTTTGCTCGGTACCGTGTTTGGCATGATCAAAGTATTTAGCGAAATTATGAAACACGGTGTTGGCAATCCAAGTGTATTGGCAGGAGGCATTTCAGAGGCCTTAATTACCACCGCTGCTGGGTTAATTGTTGCCATTCCCAGTTTGATTTTATATCGCTATCTGCGCGGAAAAGTAGATGGGTTGGTGCTAAAAATGGAAGAAGAAGCCTTGAAAATGGTTGATGTTATGCATGGCGATCGTGAAATTGCGACAAAAAGCTGAACATGAAATTTCAGTCAGCCCAAAAAGAACCCCTTGATATTAATCTTACCCCACTGATCGATGTGGTATTTTTACTGTTGATTTTTTTTATGGTTTCGACAACGTTCCAGAAAAGTTCTGAGATTCAAATCGAATTACCTGAAGCCAGTGGTAAACCGCCGGAGACAAGAGAATTTGTATTGGAGATAGGGATCGATGGTATGGGTCGGTATTTCGTTAATAATCGTGTATTGGTTGATAAAAAACTGGCCACACTAAAGCTGGCAATACAACAGACCATGACAAATACCAAACGAGATAAGCTTCATGTTACGATCAGTTCAGACAAAAATGCATCTTATCAGTCTGTTGTTACCGCTATGGACGCCGTCAACCAGTTAGGTTTAAACAAATTCAGCTTAACAACCAAACAGAGTAACAAAGACAACTAGCATGACAGAAGAATCAATACCGGCAAGTGGTTGGGCCGTTTATAAACGACTGTTACGGTACTCTTCTGAATACTGGCGTACGTTTTTAATTGCCATTGTCGGTATGTTTATTGTTGCATTTTCGACATTGTTGTTCGCCAAGTTCATCGAGCCGATGCTGGATGAGACGTTTATTAAGCGCGATCTTGAAACGATAAAATGGATACCGATTGCGTTGATGGCTATATACGGCCTTCGTATGCTGGGTGCGTTTTTATCGAGTTACTTCATGGCCTATATTGCTCGCAGTGTGGTGCGACGTATGCGCACCAAGATATTTGACCATTATTTAAATTTACCCATCGCATTTTTCGATACTCAATCTTCCGGTTCGCTGGTATCGAAAATGGTTTATGATGTTGAGCAACTTGCCGATGCGGCATCGAACGTCATTACGGTTTTATTTAAAGATTCGTTAACCATTATTGCGTTACTTACTTTTATGTTTCTTGAAAGCGCAAAGCTTACGTTAATATTAATGATCAGTATTCCATTGCTGCTGGTTTTCGTGCTCTTTATTAGTAAACGATTTCGGCGTGTTAGTCAGCGTATTCAACACTCTATGGGCGATGTGTCCACAATTACTGAAGAAATAATCGAAGCGAATCGAGAGGTCAAAATATTTGGCGGACATACATATGAGAATAAACGTTTTGAAGTGATTAATAAAAATAACTGGCAGCAGTTTTTAAAATATCATGCAACGAATGCATTAAGTTCGCCTGTGATTGAGTTTGTTGTGGCAACAGGATTTGCTGGTGTTTTGTACTATGTTACTCAGCCAGGCATGATCGAAGACATTACGCCCGGGAAATTCATGTCTTTTTTAACCGCCATGTTGTTGCTGTTGCAGTCTGCTCGACCGCTTGCCTCGATAAATGCCCAGTTACAACGGGGCATTGCAGCCGCTCAAAGTGTCTTTTCGCTGCTTGATGAAGACAAAGAAACGAATACCGGCAATCACAATCTGGAGAGGGTTAAAGGGCGCATTGAATTTAAGGATATCACTTTTAGTTATGAAAAAGACAGACCGGTACTTAAGGATTTAAACCTGCAAATAAATGCCGGTGAGAGTGTCGCATTTGTTGGCCATTCCGGCTCAGGAAAAACGACGCTGGTTAATCTTTTGCCCAGATTTTATGATCTGACTCAAGGGGTGATTGAAATCGATGGACACAATATTAATGAGATTCGTTTAGACAGTTTGCGTTCACATATTGCTCTGGTCAGTCAGCATATAACACTTTTTAATGATACAGTTGCCCATAATATAGCGTACGGTGATCTGGATTCAGCAACTCCAGATGATATTATCGCCGCGGCCAAAGCCGCTCATGCCCTTGAATTTATTGAACAGTTACCAGATGGCTTTGATACACTGGTGGGCGAAAATGGTGTTCGTTTTTC
>QIKU01000137.1 GCA_003232015.1 Gammaproteobacteria bacterium | reverse complement strand
AACAGGCACTTAGTCAACATGGAATAAATGCATTCGACCTGCGCAGTGATCCCCGACGCTGACCTCTTTGGCCTGATGGGCTTGTGGGTTCCATTAGCCACACAAAGAACATTGCACTTTGCACCATTGCAGAGCAAACACGCATTGTTGCATTGGGTATTGATATTGAGTTTTGGATAAAAAAGCAAAGTGAAAAGCTTATCAAGAACACCGTTATCAACCCACAAGAAGAGCAACTTATAAAAGCCTCGGGGCTGGTTTTCAACCAGGCTTTAACACTTATTTTTTCAGCAAAAGAAAGTCTTTTTAAAGCACTCTATCCGCAAGTTAGACGTTATTTTGATTTTTCTGCTGCATTATTAACCAACATTAACAAGGAGCAACAAATTGTTGACCTGGTTCTTTGCGAAAATCTAGATTCAGCCTATCAGGCAAGCCAGTCATTTCAGGTGCGCTATATTTTGACCGATGCTTTCGCTCTCACATTAGTTGAGATTAAACCTAAAAATAACAGTCTCACTGTGAAAGCAGGCGCATAGCCAAAAATAACCTTAAGTTACTGTTTTAATAGCATTTTTTAGTACCAACTAAGAATCCAGGCTAAGCGCATGCTGGTACAGTTTATTTTTACGTAAGCCCGTGATTTCAGCAGTAATTGCCGCCGCTTTTTTGGTAGAAACTTCGCTTAATAGTAATTTAAGGATGCGTTCGGCTTCCGCATCCACCTCGCCACTGTCAGGTTGAGCCATTTCGCCTTGCACCACCAGTACAATTTCACCTTTTCGCTGATTGCTATCCGCACTGACCCAGGTATGTAAGCCCTCAAGCGTGTCCGCTCGAATCGTTTCATACATTTTAGTGAGTTCACGCATAAAAACGGCCTGTCGAGTTGCTCCAAAATACGCGCTAAGATCCGACAAGGTGTCAATGATCCGGTGTGGTGCTTCAAAAAAAACCAGCGTATCCGTTAATAATGCCATTTCCTTGATACGCGCAACGCGCTGTGTGCTTTTTGCCGCTAAAAACCCTTCAAAATGCACTCGATTAGTTGGCAAGCCGGCGGCACACAGTGCCGATGTCAGGGTACTGGCTCCCGGAATAGGCACAACCCGAATCCCCGCTTGATGCGCCTGCTGAACCAAGTAGTAACCGGGGTCACTAATAAGCGGTGTACCGGCATCCGAAATAACCGCTATCGACTGGCCAGCTTGTAATTTTGCAATTAAATTTTCACAAACACCACGTTCGTTATGCTCGTGCAGAGATGTTAAGCTACCGGTAATAGCAAACTGTTGTAATAAAGGCCGACTGTGGCGGGTGTCTTCTGCTGCAATTAAGTCAACATTTTTCAGAGTATCAATCGCGCGTTGTGACATATCGCCCAGATTACCAATCGGTGTTGCGACAATATATAAAATACCGGGTATGCTGCCCGACGATGTATAATCTAGTGGTGTATTACCCGATGATGTATTACTCGGCGCGTTCACTTATAATCCGTACCATTAATTTAATATAAATAAA
This sequence comes from Gammaproteobacteria bacterium, assembly GCA_003232015.1. The sequence goes on along the minus strand of QIKU01000137.1, from coordinate 26,389 downwards.
GATATTGTAATGACTCAAATACCAGGCCGTAACATTTTCAGGAACACATTACTTTTATTCGCTCTTATCTCACTCACAGCCTGCGGCACCGCACCCGAATACTCTGACAGCATCGCTATCGACACAACCATACCCGAAATCAACGCCGAGTCCATTCAAAGTAATACACTGCTAATTAAACAGCAATACCAGACCGCCGTTGACTTTTACCAGCGAGCACTCGCCCAATCCACATCCGAAGAACAAACACAATATATTCAATTACGGCTGGCTGCGAGTTTCGCACACATTGACCAACTACACCAATCACGACAAATTCTGGCCGCTATTGATGCTGCATCATTATCACCAGTTCAACAACAACTATTGCTTTTAGCCAAAGCCAATATTGCCATTGCCGAAAGAAAACCCGATGCAGTGTTACAATTATTACACACAAATTTTGCCGTTAACACCGATGCAAGTTTACTGGCAGAATACCATTTACTTCGGGCTCTTGCGCTATCAATGCTCGGCAACCCTTTAGACTCCGCTCAGGAACGTGTTTATTTTGAAAACTATATTCAGGATGCCGGCTTAATTCACGCTAACCAGAAAAAGATTTGGGAGCTGCTTGCCAATTTATCCATTCGCTCGCTACAACAACTAATGACTGCACCAGCACCAGACATTTTAAGTGGCTGGATGGAACTGGTTAAAATTGCAAAAGCCTACCAGCTTAATCCAGTTGACCTGAAAATTCAGATAAGTAAATGGCAACAAAATTATCCTGCTCACCCAATACAACAGGCCATGCTGGAAAACTTGATGCTACGCAAACAGGAAGACGTTGCCGTTCCAGATCATATCGCCTTGTTACTTCCTTTATCCGGTAATTTTTCAAAAGCATCAGACGCAATCCGTGATGGCTTTATTGCTGCCTATTATTCCCAAACCACTGAACGCAAACAAAGTATTAAGGTGTATGACACAGCAGACACGACAAAAAGCTTTGCGGATATTTACCAGCAAGCCGTCAATGACGGGGCGCAATTTATTATTGGCCCATTACGCAAACAATCCATACAGCAATTACTTGAGTACGATATTTTACCCGTTCCCACCATGGCATTAAATTATATTGGCCTTGATGCCCCACCACCCAGTAATTTATATATGTTTGGCTTGTCACCCGAAGAAGAAGCACGTCAGGTTGCACAACGCACCTGGCTTGATGGCTATATTCGTGCAGCAGCTATCTACCCATCGGGGCCCTGGGGTGAGCGCGTCTTTAATGCCTTTAAAACACAATGGGAAGCCATTGGTGGGCTGGTCGTTGGCCAGCAAACCTATAACCCGACTAAGCGTGATTTTTCTCGCCCTATCCGCAACCTGCTGGAAATTAATGCCAGTCAGCAACGCTTCCGAAAACTCACCACCGTATTGCAGCGTAAAATTAAATTTACTGCACGCCGTCGTCAGGATGTGGACTTTATTTTTCTGGCTGCCTACCCAAGACAGGCACGACAAATTCGGCCGCAAATAAAATTCTATCATGCCGCCGATATTCCTGTTTATTCTACCTCACATGTTTTCACAGGTAATTTAAATCAGGAAAGAGACCGCGATATGGACGGCATGATCTTCGGTGATATGCCCTGGGTACTCACAGAAAGCACATCCCACCATGGTTTACGTGCCGAAATTGAATCACTTATTTCAGATGCAGGTAATCGCCTGCAACGCCTGTATGCTTTGGGTATCGATGCCTTTAATATTATTCCGGCCATCCATACCTTAAGTAATTATTCCTACGAGCGTTTTGATGGCGAAACCGGCAGCTTGAGTCTGGATGAATATCGACGGATTAAGCGCCAGTTGACCTGGGTTACCTTCCGCAGCGGCCGACCCAGCTTGATAACCAATAATTAATGGGCTTGCTCGGCAAAGCAAAACATTTACTAACGGGCGAAGCCGCCGAACAGGATGCTTGTAAGTATCTCATCAAACAAAAACTAAAACTTGTTTATAAAAATTACCGTTGCCGCTATGGAGAAATCGATTTAATTATGCAAGACGGAGAGTCGCTTATTTTTGTTGAAGTACGTTACCGAAAACACAGCCAGTTTGGTGGTGGTGCAGAAAGTGTCACCATTAACAAACAACGAAAATTAATTAAAACAGCTAGCCACTACTTACAACAAACTTCAAATACAGCAAAATTTGCTGCCCGCTTTGATGTTATTGCTATCGCCCCCGGCAATAACAATAAACAAAGTGAAATTGACTGGATAAAAGATGCTTTTCAGGCGTAAAATCAACTCTAAACGAACTAAACCCTTTAAAGAGAGATACTATGAACAACAAGCAGGTTTCTTCTGATGTTGAAAAAATGTTTACTCAAAGCATTGCTACCAAACAGGCAGCAAAAGATTGTTTAATTGAACCCATTAGCCATGCTATCAACCTGCTTGTCGACGCGCTAAAAAATAATCATAAAGTTCTGGTTTGTGGCAATGGTGGTTCTGCTGCTGATGCACAGCACTTTGCCGCTGAACTGGTTTGTCGCTTTGAACGCGAACGGCCTTCGCTACCCGCCATCGCTTTAACAACCGACAGCTCACTGCTTACCGCTATATCAAACGATTATTCATTTAAGAATGTTTTTGCCCGACAGGTTTCAGGGCTTGGCCAGCAAGGCGATGTGCTGATTGCCATATCAACCAGTGGTCATTCTGAAAACGTTATTCAGGCAATCGATGTTGCACATGAAAAAAAAATGGCTGTTATCGCTCTCACTGGGCGTGATGGCGGCAACATTGCAGAGCAACTCAATGAGAATGATGTGGAAATTCGAGTTCCATCCAGTTCAACGGCTCGCATACAGGAAGTGCATATTCTTGCATTGCATTGCTTATGCGATCAGATAGATACACTACTATTTGGTTAACTTAATCTATGTCTGACAGAAAAGCTGATCCTGAATTCCTGAAACAACTTCAAAGCTACATTCCTGCGAATGCCTGCTTCACCGATCCATCGGACTGTTATGCCTATGGTTACGACAACAGTCGTAACCACCAATTGCCCCATGCCGTTGTACTGCCTGACAATGAAGATCAAATACAAAAAATTGTTAGTCTCTGCAATAAATATAAGGTTGCATTAACAACACGCGGGCGTGGAACAGGCACAGCCGGTGGCAGCGTCCCACTACACCAGGGTGTTGTTTTATCCACAGAGAACATGGCTAAAATTATAAACATTGATCCACAAAACAGAATGGCAACCGTACAGCCTGGTGTTTTAAACCAGACTTTGCAAGATGCACTCACCGAACACCGGCTATTCTGGGCGCCGGATCCAACCAGTGCGGCATTTTGTAGTATCGGTGGTAACCTGGCAATTAATTCTGCCGGCCCTCGTGCGGTTAAGTACGGCTCCACCCGAGACAATGTTTTAGGCCTTCACGCCATCACCGGCAATGGTCAGAAAATTAAAACGGGCGTACAGACAACAAAAGGAGTGGTCGGCTATGACTTAACACGGCTCATCATTGGTTCCGAGGGCACACTTGCAGTCATCACCCAGGCCTACCTTAAATTACTCCCCCTGCCTGAAACTAAAGCCACTTTACAACTTTTTTACAAAGACATTGAATCAGCAACCGAAGCAATAACAAAAGTAATGGCTCAACCCGTTAACCCCTGTGCACTGGAATTTATTGATTCAGCCTGCCTGGATATTATTCGTCAGCATTCAGATGAACCGATACCCGACAATTCAAAAGCATTACTCATGATTGAAGTCGATGGCAGCAGTGACATCATTAAAGCTGCAATTAACAGCATTTCAGCAAGCACAAAAAACAAAGGGTTGATTGAATGCAATATTGCAGAATCAAAGAGTGATATAGAAAAAATATGGAAAACACGCAAAGTGCTTTCACCCGCCTTACGCACCATTGCACCGAAAAAAATTAATGAAGATGTAGTGGTTCCCGTATCAAAAATTCCGGAATTAATTAAGCAACTACAACTTATCTCTGATAAGTACAGTATTCCCATTGTTAACTTCGGCCATGCCGGCAATGGCAATATTCATACAAACTTATTGTTAGATGAAACCAACCCCACCCAGGCTAATAATGCACAGGCCTGCTTAAATGATGTATTCGAACTGGTATTAAAATTAAATGGAACTTTGTCTGGTGAACACGGTGTTGGAATTGAAAAACGCGATTATGTTGGAAGGGAAATCGATAACAATACACTGAACTTAATGCGCCAGATAAAAACCCAGTTTGATCCGAATAATATTCTTAATCCAGACAAAATGTTTCCACTTGTTAAATAAGTAGTGAGCATTTCCAAGAAACTCTGAGGGATAACGAGAGGCTCAAGTACAAGGCAAAAAGTTACGCGAAAAAGCGGAGGTTTGCACATGGATGTGCTTAGTTCGCAAAGCCCATGGATGGGCGAGAGCGACTAACAATAAAGTAAGTGAGCTTTTTCGCGTAGCTTTTTAACGCCGTAATTGAGCCTCTCGTTATTTCTCAGGCGGAGGAACCGCTAAGGGCTAACTCATTGCCATTGATAAAGTCAATATCAAGCGTTTCGGTTTCAAAACCATGCTTTTCAACAACGTCGATGACCAGTTGTAAGTCAAACAACTGCTGCGAGGTAATCATTACTAAATGACTATCTGATGATACCCGTACACTAATTCCATTTATTTCATTTAACTCTGCTTCCAACTGCTCGGCCTGATGGGGGTAAATCATGCCGTATACTTCAAATGAAATAATTCTCATTGCAGTAACCTGGACAACTATGTTTACGATAAATAAGAGTTTAGCAGATTAGACATAATCTTGTTTCAAAAAAAGAGCATTAAAACTAAAAATATAAACAGATTTTACTTTACAATTTTTAAACTGGGTTTTTTAGTTGGTGCTGGGGTAGAGCCCGGAGTTGTAGAACCAGACACAGAAGGATCACTGGGTGCCGGATCAGATGAAGGTGGCTCATCATCAGTGCCGTCGGTATTAAACATCATACCCCGACCATTTTCTTTTGCGTACACTGCCAGAGCAGCGTCAACTGGAAAAGAAACTTCCATTGCCTTGCCACTAAAGCGCGCACTGAAAATAACAAACTCATTTCCTAAATTAAGGTTTTGAGTTGCTCCGGGGCTGACATTTAACAGGATCTTACCATCTTCAACATATTCAAGCGGGATGACAACGTCTTTGTAATTGGCATCAACCAGAATATAAGGTGTTAAATCGCTATCAAGGATCCATTCATGCATGGCACGAATAAGGTAAGGTCGACTTGAAACCATGTTCAATTAACTCAGGTGCGTAATTCTTTTTCAGTTTCAGTCATGCTTTCTTTAAAGGCTTCTCTTTCAAAGAGCTTATCAGCATAATTAATGAGTGCTTTCGCCTGTGGGGGCAAGGTAATACCGTAAGAAGGCAAGCGCCATAACAAAGCGGCCAGGGCACAATCAATCAACGTGTATTCGTCACTCATAAAGAAAGGTTTTTGTTCGAATATAGGTGAAGCGCCAACTAAACTGTCTTGCAATGCTTTACGTGCATTTTCAACATCTTCGCCATTAGTAATTTTATTCGACAGCGACATCCAGTCTCTTTCGATTCGTTGCAGTAATAAACGAACACGAGAACGTGACACAGGGTCAACCGGCATTAACGGCGGGTGCGGAAAACGCTCATCCAGATATTCAACAATAACCCGCTGATCGTATAACGTAAGGTCACGATCAACTAAAGTAGGTACCTCATTATAAGGATTCAATTCCTGTAAATTTTCAGGCGTGTTGTCTAAATCAATAAAAGTTGAATCGTAACTGATCCCTTTTTCAGCAAGTACAATTCTAACCATGTGACAATAGAGATTTTTGTCACTGCTAAAAAGCATCATTGCCAAACGTTTATTTGCTACTTGCACCATTTTTAATACCTATAAACTTTTAAATAAAATAAAACTGAAACTACAAACGAGAAAAGAGGGTTACCCCTCTTTTCCTGTTTATTTTGTTTTATGTACATTTCCTGGAAATTCAGTAACCAGAAAATACATTAAACATTGCTCCTAGTGAACGTCCTTCCAGAATTCTTTCTTCATTGCGTACGACACAATAAATAATAAGAACAAGAAGCCAAGAACGTATACACCTATTGTATAGCGTACTAATTTAGCCGGCTCGCCCATGTATTCAAGGAAGTTAACCAGGTCGGTTACCGCACTGTCATATTCAGCCGCGCTCATTGAACCAGGAACGACTGTTTCAAAGTCAAGGGCAAGCTTTTCATGCCCTTCTTCATCAGCCCCTTTTGCGTGAACAGGCCTTTTCAGACCTTCCAGCTCCCATAAAGCATGCGGCATGCCGACACTTGGAAAAACGGTGTTATTAACACCAAAAGGACGCGACTCATCGATGTAGAAAGATTTTAAATAAGTATAAATCCAGTCCGCACCTCGAGCACGCGCAATCACTGATAAATCAGGAACCGCTGTACCGAAATAAGCTTTACCATCTTCAGCCGACATTGCAACGGTCATCAACTGACCGATTTTTTTAGGCTTGCCATCTTTCTCTTTGGAAAAGTCAGCTGGGAAAATCATATTTTCCTCAACCTGCTCATCCGTCAAATCAAGATCTTTAGCCATACGACTATAGCGCATGTAACTGGCGGCATGGCAGTTTAGACAGTAGTTTACAAATAATTTGGCACCACGTTGAAGTGATGCTTTATTATCCAGATTAATTTCGACTTCTTCCAACTGAACTTTTCCTGCTGCAAATGCAAACGTTGGCATAAGAGAAATCAAGAGTGTTGCGATTAATTTTTTCATTATGATGTAACCCTCTCTGGAACTGGTTTAGCCTGCGACCACGATTTAAATTTAGCAGGAACAATCAATAAAATTGAAAAACAAATACCCGGAATAAGAAACGTTTTCATCATCATTGCGACTTTTTCTGCGTCACCACCACGTAGCACATCAAGAACGACCACGATAGCGAGCATAACGACCAGGCTTGTTAGATAGTATTTAGTCGAGCGCTCTGCACTGAATATCCATAAGAAGATAAAGAATGCGAAGTAAAGCTCAGTGAAGCGGTATGCAAGTTCAGATAATATGCCGGTAGAAGGTTGTGTACCCAACCAACCTAATACAATAAAGCTGACAATAAAAATAAACATGTTAACTTTAAAGATAGGCTCACGATAACGCATGGATCTAACTGGGTGGCGGTCTAACCACGGTAGGAAGAACAGGAATACTATCGCCATACCCATTGCAATAACACCCGGGAATTGTGATTCCCAAATTGGCGGAATAGCACGAAGGATCGCGTAATACGGAGTGAAATACCATAAAGGCACAATATGTTCGGGTGTTTTAAGTGGGTCAGCTGGAATAAAGTTCTCTTTTTCCAGGAACCAGCCACCTAGCTCAGGAGCAAAGAAAAGTACCGCTGAGAAGAACATTAAGAATACAACCACACCGACAATATCTTTAACAGAGTAGTAAGGGTGGAAAGGAATACCATCTAATGGGATACCGTCAGCACCTTTGGTTTTCTTAATTTCCACACCATCCGGGTTGTTTGAACCCACTTCGTGTAACGCGATGATGTGCGCAACAACAAGGCCAACCAGAATAAAGGGTACAGCAATAACATGGAAAGCGAAGAAACGGTTTAAGGTCGCATCGGACACGACATAGTCACCACGTATCCAGACTGAAAGCTCTTCACCTACCCAGGGTACAGCGGCAAACAAGTTAACAATAACCTGTGCACCCCAGTAAGACATTTGCCCCCACGGTAACAGGTAGCCCAAAAAGGCTTCGGCCATCAGTGCAAGGTAAATGAGCATACCAAACAGCCAGATTAGCTCACGAGGCTGTTTGAATGAGCCGTACATTAAGCCACGATACATATGCAGATAAATAACCACAAAAAAAGCAGAAGCACCGGTTGAATGCATATAACGAATAAGCCAGCCATAGTTGACATCACGCATGATGTACTCAACGGAAGCAAACGCTAAAGTTGCATCGGGTTTATAATTCATTGTTAAGAAAATACCCGTCACAATCTGCAGTACGAGTAAAAGTAAGGCTAATGAACCAAAGAAATACCAGAAGTTAAAGTTCTTTGGCGCATAGTATTTCGCCATGTGGTCATCCCACATTTTTGTCATTGGGAAACGTGCGTCAACCCAATTCATTAAGGCCTGAGTTTTCGTTGTCATTATGCAACTCCTCCATCTTCGCCAATTATGACGACTTTATCATCATTGATGTACATATAAGGTGGAATAACCAGATTAGTCGGTGCAGGTACACCACTGTATACGCGGCCAGCCAAATCAAATTTTGACCCATGACACGCACAGAAAAAGCCACCTAGCCAACTCGAATCAAAATCAACATTACCAACCTCAGGGCGGTATTGCGGTGAGCAACCCAAATGAGTACAGATACCAATAACCACTAAGTACTCAGGTTTAATAGCACGGTATTTGTTTTTTGCATAAGCAGGCTGTTTCGATGAATTAGATTCAATGTCCGCTAACTTGTCTTCCAGCTTAGCTAAATCATCCAGATTTTGTTGGGTGCGGTGCAAGACCCAAACAGGTTGTTTACGCCACTCAACGACCAAACGACGGCCTGGCTCAAGTTTTGAAATATCCACTTCGACTGATGCGCCCGCCGATAAGGCTCGGGCGCTTGGTACCATCGAACCAACAAATGGAACAGCTACCACACCAGCACCAACAGCTCCAACTACGGTTGTTGCCGCAGTTAAAAAGCGACGTCTGCTTTTATCAACGTCTTGTTCACTCATTAAAAAGTCTCCCAAACTAGATTGAATCACTGTATATCGACAAATTGGCGAGTTTATTGACTCATTTTTTTTCACGACTCACTTAAGTAATTCAATATTAAAAGTTTGAAATATACTTAAATAGCTAAAATTTGCGGCGTAATACTGACCTAAAGCCTGCCAAACGTCAAGTAAAAGGTGAATTTTGTTTTAGGAATCAAAAAGTTAGATCGGGTTGTCAATATCGATAAAACACTGATCTACGTCAAGATGTTGGCTTAAATGCTCACCCAGGGCCTTGACACCGTAGCGTTCAGTAGCATGATGCCCGGCCGCAAAGAAGTGAATATCACATTCACGGGCAATATGGGCCGTTTGCTCAGACGCTTCGCCGGTAATAAAGGCATCCACGCCTAATTCAACCGCTTTTTCAATATAACCCTGCGCAGCCCCCGTACACCAGGCCACCGTTTGAATATTTTGATTACCCCCTGACTCAGGTGCGATATGTAAAACCTGGCGGTTCAGTGTCTCGCTAATATGGCTGGCAAACTGCGATGCGGCTATTTTACCCGCCACTCGACCGTGCATAGCAATCGCCATGCTGCCATCACCATTTCCACCCGCATTCCCACCAAAGCGCCCTTCAACCTCTAAGCCCAGTACATTCGCCAGTTGCGCGTTGTTACCAAGCAAAGGGTGTGCATCAAGTGGCAGATGGTACGCGACCAGATTGATGTTAGCCTGGAGTAAGGACTTGATTCGACGCTGTTTAATCCCAACAATATTCGGATTTTCGCCTTGCCAGAAAAAACCATGATGAACCAGAAGCATATCGGCTTTTTCCGCAATCGCTGCATTAATTAAAGCCTGGCTGGCTGTTACACCGGTGACAATCTTTGTCACATCCTCAGCCCCTTCAACCTGCAGCCCATTTGGGCAATAGTCTTTAAATTGCGCAGCTTCTAACAAATCGTCGCAATAGTTGATAATGTCGGCGCGTGCCACCATAGTAAATAGCATTCCTGTTTAAGGTTTATTAGGGTAAGATTATTCTCAACATCTTACATTCGAACTACCACCTGAATTATTACCGTCAAGCATAGCGAATCATTATGAAAATAACAAAGAACCTTATTTTTATCTTTCAATTTGCAACAGTGGGTTTAGCTGCAGCTTTTATACTGATATATATGTACCCCCATTTACTAAGCAATAATTCAAGACCCACCACGGTTGAAATAAAAGAATCTCTGCATACTCACGATAATAATAGATCGCAGGCGGTGATATCCTATGCCGATGCTGTTGATACCGCATCCCCTGCGGTGGTTAATATCCAAACATCTAAAATCATCACCACTCAGGCCAACCCACTTTTTAATGACCCATTTTTTGGCCGCTTCTTTTTAGACCGGAATCAACCGAAAAGCCGTCAAAAAATTGAATCCAGTCTGGGTTCAGGCGTTATCATTAATCAACATGGCTATATTTTAACCAATAACCATGTCATTGCGGGTGCAGATGAAATTTTAGTGGCTCTCAAAACAGGTGAAGTAAAGAAAGCAAAAATAGTCGGCACTGATCCTGATACGGATATTGCGGTACTAAAAATTCAGGGGGAGAATTTACCGGCCATCACATTAGGTAAAGATAAGGAATTACGTGTCGGAGATGTTGTTCTCGCGATAGGTAATCCTTTTGGCGTTGGGCAAACGGTCACATCCGGTATTGTCAGTGCCACCGGCCGTGATATGCTGGGCATTAATACCTTTGAAAATTTTATTCAAACAGATGCCGCCATTAATCCCGGCAACTCAGGCGGTGCGCTGATTAATCCTTATGGTGAACTGATTGGTATTAACACCGCTATCTTTACGCGTAGCGGTGGTTCGCAGGGTATTGGTTTTGCCATCCCCGTTAGCCTGGCTAAAAATGTCATGCAACAGATTATAGAATATGGTCATGTTGTGCGTGGCTGGCTCGGGGTCGCCATTCAGAGCATTACCCCTCAACTTGCAAAATCGTTAGGCCTGAAGTCGAACAATGGCGTGATTATTACCAACATCATTATTAATGGCCCGGCCGATAAAGCAAAACTCACTCGCGGTGATGTCATTACAAAAATAAACGGCATTGAACTAAAGGATGTTCGGCATGCTTTAAATACAATTAGCCTGTCCAAACCCGGTGATAAACTTAAAATAGAAGGTGTAAGGCGCGGCAAAGTATTTGACGCAACCGCCATTGCTGTTCAACGCCCACCACCAGTACAATCCATTTCTAAACGCTAGGGAATAATCAACACTCGCTGGGTACGGTAACAGGCAGATGCCAGTCAATTGGGCTAAGCCCACGCTGTTCCAGGTAAGCGTTTGCCTTTGAAAAATGCCGAGTACCAAAAAAACCACGATGCGCTGATAATGGAGACGGATGGGGTGCTTTTAATACCAGATGTTTTTGGCTATCAATAAACAGCCCTTTTTTCTGCGCATAACTGCCCCACAGTAAAAACACCAGACCTTCACGTTGTTCATTTAATAATTGAATAGCACGATCTGTAAATTGCTCCCAACCCCGCTTCTGGTGTGAGCCCGCCTGATTCTGCTCAACGGTCAGCGTTGCATTCAACAATAATACACCTTGCTCAGCCCATGACTGAAGGTAACCATGAGCAGGTATCGCAAGACCTAAATCCTGCTGGAGTTCTTTGAAAATATTTAATAATGACGGAGGTAAACGCACGTCAGGCAAAACTGAAAAACAAAGCCCATGTGCCTGATTGGGGCCGTGATAGGGATCCTGCCCCAAAATAACCACCTTTACCGAATCAAAAGGCGTTGTATTAAGGGCATTAAAAATTAAATCACTGGCCGGATAGATAACTTTGCCCTGCTGCTGTTGTGCTATCAAAAAACTTTTTAGCGCCTGCATATAGGGTTGTTCAAACTCATCCTTTAATAAGGCGAGCCACGAAGGTTCCAATTTTATTTCAGTTTTTATATCCATCATGTTTGATTTACTTCAGTAGCTGTCAGCGAAGGAACATCATAGCGTGTTTATCCGGCATATAAAAACGGGGAAACTAAATTTTAATATCATTCTTTTAGCACACTACTCATCATCCCAATTCAGTACGTAGCCCGGATCCAGCGAAGCGAAATCCGGGAAGGTTGAGGGCTGCATCCCGGATTGCATTTTATTCCATCTGGGCTACTTGCTGTTCATCATCCCAACTCAGTAAAAATGAACTGGTATTAGTTGATCTATATCAAAACGATTTTGTGCTATCTATTTAATACTATATCTCACAAATTTTAATCGACAGGGATTGATACAGGTCATCAGTATAATGAATGGATCACAACTATCAGCAACCACCGCTAACACTCAAAATATTGTGTATGCTCTGCATGGGAATTGTTACATTAATATAACAAACCGCTGCACTTTACGCTGTGCATTCTGCCCCAAGTTTAACAAGCAATGGGATGTTAAAGGTTATTTGTTACGCCTTAAATCAGAACCCGAAATACAGACCATACTCTCTGCTGTTGGCGACCCCAGTCGCTATAAAGAAATTGTATTTTGCGGTTTAGGAGAACCCACTTTACGCTTAAATGAATTATTAAGCATAGCCACACAACTTAAACTTAAGGGTGCAAAAATCCGCCTGAACACTGATGGGCTCGCTAATGCCATTTATAAAAAAGACATTACCCCGTTACTAAAAGATTGTGTTGACTCCATCTCAGTTTCACTCAATTCACATAACTCAAAACTGTATGAAAAACATTGCCGCCCCCTTGTTGATAATGCCTTTACTGCTGTGCAGGATTTTATACGTGCGGCACATCAACACATAGATGACATTACTGTTACCGCAATAGACGGCTTAGCGGACGTTGATATTCCTGCCTGTGAAAAAATAGCCTCTGATCTGGGTGCAAAATTTAGATGTCGAATTTTAGACGAGGTCGGCTAATGCCATTATCAAATTATGTGCATACCTTTGGCCAGGCAATGATCTCACGCTACAAACAACGCGTACATAAAGTTGCAATCGATGCAAATTTTACCTGCCCTAATCGTGATGGAAGTATCGGTCGCGGTGGTTGTACATTTTGTAACAATGTTTCATTTAGCCCCAACGGGCGACAACCAGAAAGCATTGCACAACAAATTAATAACGGCCGTTGTGTTATTCGAAAGCGAACTGGCGCAAAAAAATACATCGCCTATTTTCAGGCTTATACCAATACCTATGATGATATTAGCGTTCTGAAAAAACATTACGATAAAGCACTGTCCGAACCTGATGTTATTGGCCTTGCCATTGGAACAAGACCTGACTGTGTACCAGATAAAGTACTCGACCTGCTTGCCAGCTACCATGACGCGGGGCATGAAGTCTGGCTGGAGTTAGGTTTACAAAGTAGTTTTGATAAAACACTTAAACGAGTCAACCGTGGCCATGGTTATGGCGAATACAAACTTGCCGTCAAAGCTGCCCGTCGTCGAGGGCTGCAGGTTTGCACACATTTAATTATTGGTTTACCCGGTGAAACAAATTCACATGCACGCATTAGTTTGTTACGCACAATGGAGCTTGGCGTTGACGGCATAAAATTACACCCCTTACACGTTGTAAAAGGAACACAGTTAGCCAACCAGTGGCGTAAAAAAGAATACCAACCTTTAGAAATGGTTGACTATATCAACACTGTTGCCGATTTAGTCGAACTTACCCCGGCAAAAATTATTTATCACCGATTAACGGGAACAGCATCTAAAAATATTTTATTAGCACCGGCATGGTGTTCACAAAAATGGAATGTTTTAAACGCGATTGAAAACGAACTTAAACAACGAAAAAGTTATCAAGGAACAAGTTATGGAGCACAGGTGTCATGGTTATTGTAGATCAAATACCTGATCTGGTTTGCCCAGCAGGAAGCCTGCCAGCATTAAAGGCGGCTGTCGATAATGGTGCCGATGCAGTTTATTTTGGTTTTAGCAACACAACCAATGCACGTAATTTTCCGGGTTTAAATTTTGATATGGACGAAGCGCAACAAGGTGTTGATTATGCGCACCAGAAAAACTGCAAAGTGATGCTGGCATTAAACACCTACCCACAGTCAGAAAACTGGCCGTTATGGACGCAAGCCTTACAAAGCGCAGCCGATTTAAAACTGGACGCGGTTATTATTGCCGACCTGGGGTTATTACAATATGCCACAGACCACCACCCGGATTTAAGCCGTCACCTTTCAGTGCAGGGCTCGGCAACCAACCAGTATGCCATCGCCTTTTACTATGAACAATTTAAAGTGAAACGGGTGATACTGCCACGAGTGCTTTCAATGACACAGGTAAGTAATGTTGTGGAGGCCACCCCCATTGAAGTGGAAGTATTTGGTTTTGGCAGTCTCTGCGTGATGGTTGAAGGGCGTTGCATTATGTCCTCTTATGTCACAGGCGAATCACCCAATACCTCGGGTGTCTGCTCACCTGCACATGCCGTTAGCTGGGAAGAAACCCCTAACGGCCGGCAATCAAGGCTCAATAATGTGCTTATTGATCGTTACCAGCCCGGCGAAGCCGCCGGTTATCCAACGCTGTGTAAAGGCCGCTTCCAAACTGGCGATGATATATTTTATGCCATAGAGGAACCCACCAGCTTAAATGTATTAGAAATTTTACCCGAGTTAGTTAATATCGGTGTAGCAGCAATAAAAATAGAAGGCCGACAACGTAGCCCGGCTTATATAGCAAAAGTAACAGGTATTTTCCGTACTGCGCTGGATACTTATAAAGCCAACCCCGACAGTTACCAGCCAGACCCAGACTGGTTACAACAATTACAACGTGTTTCCGAAGGTTGCAGCACTACGCTCGGCGCCTTACATCGGCCATGGCAATAATAATGAGAGGCAACAACAAATGAGAATATCACTTGGCCCTATTCAATATTTCTGGCCGGCTGAAAAAGTTTATGACTTTTATGAACAGGTAAAAACATGGCCGGTCGATATTGTCTATTTAGGTGAAAATGTTTGTGCCAAGCGGCGAGAAATTAAGTTAGATGACTGGTTACAAATTGCGACTGAATTAACTGCTGCGGGTAAACATGTTGTTCTGTCTACAATGGTTTTACTTGAGGCCGACTCTGAACTGTCACGCTTAAAAAAAATATGCAATAACCCAAGCTATCCTGTGGAAGCAAATGACTTATCGGCCGTATACCTGCTAAAAGAAGTACGAGAATTTGTTGCCGGCCCACATATTAATATGTACAACAACGAAACAATAAAATTATTATCCCATTTAGGTGCCTATCGATGGGTAATGCCAATGGAATTATCCGCACAGACTCTTCAGGGTTTGTTAAAAACAAAACCTGACAATCTTGAAACCGAAGTTTTTTCTTATGGGCATATTCCGTTATCATTCTCTGCGCGCTGCTTTACCGCACGAAAACATAATTTACCCAAAGACCAGTGTGATTTCTTATGTAAACAGGACGATCAAGGTGTTGCTTTATACACGCAGGAAAACCACAAGCTATTTAATATCAATGGCATTCAGCTACAATCGGGTATTCCCTGTAACTTGATCGGCGCTATTGAACAGATGCGTTCATTAAAGGTTGACGTAGTGCGGTTGTCGCCACAAATAAATAATATGGCGACTGTAGTCGATATGTTTCGCAAAGCGATTGATAAAGAAATTACGCAAACTGAAATAGACTTATGGTTGACGGAAGACAGCAACAATAGCGAATGGTGTAATGGATATTGGTATGGACAACCCGGTATGAATTGGGAAAAACAAGCCTAAAATAACACTCAACCAATTTCTAAACTAAAGACTTCCCCAATGCCTGTAACCGCGAACCCAGCTTAAATCGCGCTACCAGGGGAGAAACAACATCCGCCACTGAATTTCCAAACACTTTTCGTAAATGTGCCGTTGTGTCAAATTCCATTGCATCCAGAATATTTCGTAAATACAGACCGTCTTCGGTACTGCCTTCCAGACAAAGTTCCTGATTAAAAAACAAGGTATCAGGATCTTCGTTATGCGTTGCAAGCAGTAAGAAATTTTTTAAACTGCCCTTTATGTGCACATCAGAAATTGCGTCATTATTTGTAACCGCTTTTAAACCCTGCTGTGTAAATTGAAAGCACCAGCTGTTTTTAGTGTCGGTAATCGTCAGCCGAACAACTTTACCGCCCAGTTTTTGTAGTTTTTTAACTATTGGCTGGCCACGCATTAATTGCGTGCACAAACGACAAAACAAATGACTGTGTACGCTGTCAGGCACACTGCGTAAAAATAACTTTAAAGGCTTCAGGTTTTTCATAAGAAAATTATCTTACTACACTAAATTATACTTAACTTTATTTGCCCGTCTGTTTCTATCTTATTATTGATCTATATCAACTGCCCGCATAAAGCATCCCGCATAAAAAAAGACGCCAAAGCGCCTTTTTTACAGTGGTAATATTAAAAATTAAACACCCACAATCGACTTAGCTCGACTGAAATCACCTAAATTATAGATTTCATCAATACCAAACTCTTTCAACTTCTCGGCTGCAATGTGGCTGCGTGTACCACTGTTACAAAACAGCAGGCATTTATCCTTTTTAAAAGTTTCGATATGTTGTTCTAGATCTTCCAGCGGTAAATTAAGCGCGCCATCAATCGAATCTTTCGCAAATTCATTTTGACTGCGGACATCCACCAGAGTCACACCGTCTTTTAACATCAGCTTGGCTTCAAAAATATCCACGGGCTTATGCCATTTACCTAATGCGCGCATGGCACCTTCATACATCCACGACAAAGTACAAAAATGTGTAAAAATAACAATTGCCTGCAAGACTAATAAGCTCACCCCAACAATCATTGCCGCCACCGGCATTTCAAAAATAAACAGTGTAGCGGCAATAATATTCATCAACCCGGCAGAAAAACAGGCCAGACGACGCTGGAATGGATTTTTGGGCAATTTAACTGCATTAAACACCGGAGCAATCATGCGATTATAAATTAAGTCCATTGGGTGGCCTGCCGGAAAAATAAATGCCCAGATACCCAGCAAAGCAACAAAAAATAATATAAGCGGTTGTTGAGTAAATAAACCGTATGCCGCAATTAAGGAGCAAGCCGCGGGTGTAAAACGCAAGCCCCATTCGAGTTGTTTTAGCTCAGCAGACGTATAGCGCTGAAAACCCTGCTGGAACAAGCTACGTTGCTGGAAAGATAAATTACATTCCTTAGCCATGGAGACCACCTTAAATAATACAGATTGAAAGAGCGGTATATTATAGTTTGCTAATATAGGTTTCGCAAGCAGGAAGGCGCTTAATTAGCAAAGTTTAAAGCGCTTAGCTATCTTTGGAATTGGTATGTAAGTATTCACTAACGACAGCATCAAGCTGCTGAGTACTGGCGGCAATATCGGTTACATCGTTGATAGTAATAGCAAAATTATCGACTTCACCATTAGCTGATGCCAGCGGAATAAAGGTAATATTTTGGTACATAAAGACAACCGATTTTGCTTTGCTGCGGCTATTTTCAAATTTGAATAAATACGGTTGCTCTTCCCAGGTACATAATAATTTCTGCTTTTGCGCTATGCACTGTTGTGCTTTGCTCTCGAACCACTGGGCTTTTATATCGGGAAATTGCTCGCACAGCTTCTTTCCCATCAAAGAGTCGGCCTTAACCCCACTATAGTTCACCATAAACAGGTTCCAGACACGAATATGGTAGTTCTTATCAAAGATAACCAGGCCAATATCAGCAGAATTCACCACAGCCATTAAATCTTTAAGGCTATCGGTTTTAATTTCCGTCATTCAAGTGCCAGGCCAAGGGCTTTTATAAATGCAGTGTTTTCTTCCTGCGTTCCCACCGTGACGCGTAAGCAATCCGTTAAAGCACCACCAACGGGACTTAGATTTTTAATTAACACACCCGCTGCTTTTAATTTATTAAAGGTAGCCGAGGCCTTACCTTTGCGGGTACGGAATAAAATAAAATTCGCTTGCGAAGGATAAACCTGTAAGCCCTGTATTTCTGACAGTGCAGTAAAAAGCAGCTCACGGTTTTTACAAATGGTTTGCGTTTGCTCGTCCAGTACCGACTGATGCTGCAAGGCAAATTGTGCGGTTGCCTGTGTTAATACATTCAGGTTATATGGCAAACGTACTTTATCAAACTCGTTTAACCATTCGCTTTTACCCGCGAGTAAACCCAGTCGTAAACCGGCCAAACCCATTTTGGAAACAGTGCGCATCACCAGCAGGTTGTCCAGTTGCCCTGCTTCATCCATAAAACTGTCATCGGCAAAGGCATGGTAAGCTTCATCAATAACAATCACGCCAGGAGCCGCATTAATAATTTTTTGTAAATCGCTACGCTTAAATAAATTACCGGTTGGATTGTTTGGGTAGGCAATAAAGATAATGGCCGGGTTATGTTGTTCAATAGCCGCTAGAAAAGCCGTTACGTCAAGACTAAAATCATTATTCAAAGGGACACTGACATAATTCATACCGGTATACGTTGCGACCATGTCATACATGACAAAACTGGGATCAACCGATAGTACGGTTGACTCTTTGCCCTTGCTATCTTTGTTGGCAAGTGCCATCAACAGCATTTGGATAAGCTCATCTGAACCATTGCCCAGTAAGATATCTGCACCGGCTGGCACGGCCATACTTTTTCTTAAGCTATCTTTCAGTTGTGATGCGGAAGGATCCGGGTAACGATTGAGTTCTACCTCTTTAACTAAATCTAACCATTCATCCACCATGGCTTCCGGCCACTGATAAGGGTTTTCCATGGCATCGAGTTTAATGCAATCGGTTGCTGGTGGCACATGGTAAGCCTGTAACGCACGTATTTCTGGACGCACCCATTGCTTGATGGAGAAAGTGATGTTATTGGATTTATCTTTGTTCACAGTTATCCCGTTACTCTAAATGCCTAATACGTCATTCCCGAGGAGACGTGAATGATGGCAATTTATTTTTTAATCCGATACTCAGCCGAACGGGCATGCGCCGTTAAGCTTTCACCGCGCGCCAGCACGGACGCAACTTTACCTAGCTCAGATGCGCCCTCTTCTGAGCACATAATTAAACTACTGCGTTTCTGAAAATCATACACACCTAAGGGCGAGCTAAACCTTGCCGTACGCGATGTTGGTAAAACATGGTTTGGACCGGCACAATAATCACCTAATGCTTCGGCGGTATAGCGCCCCATAAAGATGGCTCCGGCATGACGTATGTCAGCCACTATTGCTTGCGGGTCATCAACGGCCAGCTCCAGATGTTCTGGTGCAATGTGATTGGCAACCTGTATGGCTTCATCCATATCTTTCACTAAAATCATTGCACCACGATCATTTAACGAGGCCGTTATAATTTCTTTACGTTCCATTTCCACAACCAGCTTATTAATGCTGACTTGCACCGTCTCTAAAAATGCTTTATCCGGTGAAACTAAAATAGATTGTGCATCTTCATCATGTTCGGCTTGTGAAAATAAGTCCATTGCAATCCAGTCGGGATCACTTTTGCCGTCACAAAGCACCAGAATTTCAGACGGGCCGGCAATCATGTCGATACCAACTTTACCAAACACCATCGACTTGGCGGTTGCCACATAGATATTGCCAGGGCCAACAATTTTATCCACGCTCGGTATGGTTTCTGTTCCATAGGCCAGTGCCGCAACCGCTTGTGCGCCACCAATGGTAAATACTTTTGTTACGCCTGCAATCTGCGCGGCAGCCAGCACCATATCATTTACTTGGCCGTCCGGTGTTGGTACCACCATTATAATTTCTTCCACACCGGCCACTTGAGCGGGGATGGCATTCATTAAAACTGACGACGGATAAGTCGCTTTACCGCCAGGTACATACAAGCCAACACTTTCTAATGCGGTAATTTGCTGACCGAGCATGGTGCCATCGTCTTCGGTGTACTGCCAGGAAGGCATAAGTTGTTTTTCGTGATACAGGCGCACGCGGCTGGCGGCTGTTTCAAGTGCTTGACGTTGAACAGGATCGAGTTGTTCAAGAGCCTGCTTTAAACGCGCAGGGGAAATTGTTAATTCATCCATTGTTGTAACGGATAAACGATCCAGTTTATTGCTTAACTCGATAAGGGCTTTGTCGCCTTTATTACGCACATCCGCAATAATATTTTTAACCGTTGAAAACACCTGTTCATTAGACACGCTTTCCCAGGCCAGCAAGCTGTCTAAAGCTTTCCAGAAATCAGGGGCAGATGTATTCAGTTGTTTAATTGAAATAGTCATAAATATTGAAACAAATTATTTTTTATTTAGAAACAGCTTCAGCAATTTTATCAATAAATTTTTGCATCACATCATGGTTCATTTTCATTGAGGCTTTATTTATAACCAGCCGCGAACTGATATCTGCAATATGTTCCATCGGTTCCAGGCCATTGGCTTTTAGTGTGTTGCCAGTGTCAACCAAATCAACAATACGGTCAGCCAGACCCACTATCGGGGCTAATTCCATTGAACCATAAAGTTTGATTATTTCAACCTGCTGGCCTTGCTCGGCATAATAACGGCGCGCGCAGTTAACAAACTTGGTTGCAATGCGTAACCGGCCTTGTGGTTCAGGTGCATTAACCGGCCCGGCTGTCATTAAACGGCACTGGGCAATTTTTAAGTCTAACGGTTCATATAAACCTTCACCACCGTGTTCCATTAAAACGTCTTTACCGGCAACACCAATATCGGCCGCACCATACTGCACATAAGTTGGCACATCGGAAGCACGAATGATAACCAGTTTCACATTGTCGTCATTGGTATCTAAAATAAGCTTACGGCTTGTTTCTGGATCATCCACAGGAATTATTCCGGCATGTGCCAGCAACGGTAAGGTTTCTTTAAAAATACGCCCTTTCGATAAGGCGATGGTTATACGTGTTGTCATCATTCTTGCACTTATATTTTTAGTTTAAGCTTTAACTTAATCGGGTACGCGTCGAATTTTAGCACCCAGTTGCTGCAGCTTTTCTTCAATACGTTCATACCCACGATCAATATGATAGATCCTTTCTACAATGGTTTCACCCTCAGCAACCAAACCGGCAATAACCAATGAAGCCGATGCACGTAAGTCAGTTGCCATTACAGGCGCACCGGTTAATTTTTCAACCCCGGTACAAACCGCGGTATTTCCGTTTAAGTCAATATTTGCACCCATACGTTGTAATTCCTGTATATGCATAAAACGGTTTTCAAAAATAGTTTCTGTAATCGTTGAGGTGCCTTCGGCCAATGTATTTAAAACAGAAAACTGTGCCTGCATATCCGTTGGAAAAGCCGGATAAGGTGCGGTACGAATATCAATTGCTTTAGCTCGTTTGCCTTTCATGTCCACTTTAATCCAGTCGTCACCCGCAGTAATAGTCGCACCGGCTTCTTCCAGTTTAACCGTGACCGCATCGAGGTACTTTGGATCCGTGTCTTTCAGTTTAACGCAACCACCCGTGACAGCAGCCGCAACCATAAACGTACCGGTTTCAATTCTGTCAGGCAGTACCCTATAAGTCGTGCCATGTAAGTTATCAACGCCTTCGATGGTAATCACATCGGTTCCAATGCCTGAAATTTTCGCGCCCATTTCGTTTAAAAAATGCGCAAGGTCAACCACTTCAGGTTCTTTAGCTGCATTTTCTAAAATCGTTGTGCCTTCTGCCAAAGTAGCAGCCATCATTAAATTTTCGGTACCCGTCACCGTGATAATATCAAAAACTATTTTGGCACCTTTTAGGCGTTTTGCTTTTGCCTTGATATAACCATTTTCAACGACAATATCAGCACCCATTAATTCCAGACCATGAATATGTAAATTCACCGGGCGTGAACCGATGGCACAACCGCCAGGCAGTGACACTTCAGCATAACCATGGCGCGCGAGTAAAGGCCCTAATACTAAAATGGAAGCTCGCATTGTTTTTACTAATTCATACGGCGCAACATATTCTGAAATAGTTGAAGCATCGACTTCAACGCTCATATGTTCATCCATCGTGATGGACACGCCCATCCGGCCTAATAATTCCATGGTGGTGGTAATGTCATTTAAATGCGGAATATTGCAAATTTTAACCGGCTCATTAACCAGTAAGGTACCCATAATAATCGGCAGAGCAGCATTTTTTGCACCCGAAATTCGAATTTCACCTTCTAAACGCGTGCCACCGGAGATAATTAATTTATCCATGGTTATAACGATCCGCCCTGTAGGACTTTCGCTTTTTCCCATTCAGCAGGGGTATAGGTTTTCATTGTAAAAGCATGCAATTCACCACTGGTGATATATTCGTTAACCGTTTTATAAACCAGTTGCTGTTTTTTAACCGGTAACATGCCATCAAAAATCTCACCAACAATGGTGGCATTAAAGTGACTACCATCACCCGTTACCGTCACTTCACAATCGGGCAAACCCGCTTTTATTAATTCTTCAACTTGATTCGGTTCCATTGGTACACCTTTAATATAAGGGGGATAAGCTAAGGGCGCTATTTTAGCCTGTGATTGACGCCAAGGCACAGGAATTTATGCGTTATTTAACGCTAAATACAATAATTTTCTAAAAAATTGAAAAATACGGCTGAAATACCCCTCCCTGCAATACTTTTATCGGGAGAAATATCAGGTGCTTTCGATTGGCAATATTTCCAGTAAATCGCTGGCGGTTGCAATATCCAGTATTTGCTGAGGTAAGTTGAGTAAATGAAGTTTAATATTTCGTGTTTTAGCTTTAGCCAGCCAGGAAACAATTAATGCAACAGCAGCACTGTCACTGTTTTTCACTTCGGCAAAATCAATACTGATTTCTTTTTGCGAATTAAAGTTGCTAGCCACTTCATTTAAAATGGACATGACTGTATGCATCATTAACACACCTTCCACAGAAAAGTGCGTATCCGATACTTTTTTAACACTGACACCTTTAATACTAGCGGCGGCCATTGTGCTTAAGCCTCTTTCTTCTTGTTATGTTTCTGCAACCGGGCAATAAGTGCATCGAGCCCTTTCTGTTTTACTTCAGAAGCAAACGTAGTTCGATAATTCGCAATCAAGCTTACCCCTTCAACCGATATATCGTAAACTTTCCAGCCCTTTTTCTTTTTATGCAGGCTGTAATTAATCGCAACCGGACTACCCTTATCCGTCTCCACCTGTGTTTTAACCGTAACATCGCCTGTAGACAGATCACCACGTAATGGTTTATAGCTAATCTTGCTGCCAGTGTATTCAAGTAATGCAACGGAATAGGTTCGCACCATGAGCTCTCTAAAAGCTTTAATAAAACCTATTTTTTGTGCCCGCGAAGCACTTCGCCAGTTTTTACCCAACACCCATTTCGACATGGTAATAAAATCAAAATGCGGCAACACAATGTCACTCACCAGACCATAAACAAGTTGTGGATTCTTGTCCAGATTTTGTTTTTCTGCTTTTAATTTTGCAAACATTTTTTCTGTTGTGCTTTTTACCAGTGCTTGAGGCTCATTTGCTGAATTAGCATAAGCAGGTGCAGTATTCACAATCATTAAGGCAACAAGCCCCATAAAGGCAACAGAATATTTTGACATATTAGTTGAAATCATTTTGCAGTGTCCTTTTTATCATCATCCAGGAATTTAGAAATAAACTGACCAATTAATTTTTCCAGCACCAGTGAATCCTGAGTCAATTTAATTTCTGAACCTTGTTGCAATGTGCTTGGCTTACAATCTTTATCTGTAGATTCTTCAATTTTAATTTCGCCACTGTCATCTAAAGTGATATCTTCACAGTCATTCGAACCCGCACCCGGTTCCAGACCAATGTATTTTTCACCCAGTAAACCAGCAGTATAAATACTGGCTGACGAATCATCTGGCAAGGTGTCGTACTCACCTTCTATTTCCATTGTCACTAATGCACTTAAACGTTCTTTATCAAAGCTTATCGATTTAACCCGACCAATACGCACACCCGACATAGTCACCGGCGAGCGCACTTTTAAACCACTAATGTCTTCAAAATAGGCGGTAACATCGTAGCCGCTATCTGAATTATAGGTGCTTAAATTGCTCACTTGCATCGCCAGCATAAACAAAGCGGCAATGCCTGCAGCAACAAACAGCCCCACCCAGATTTCTGCAATACGTGTTGTCATTTGTTTTCTCCTAAAACGAACCTAAATTAATTAAACATGAGTGCGGTTAAAATAAAGTCTAAACCTAAAATTGCCAGTGATGAATGCACCACCGTGCGTGTTGTGGCGCGGCTAACGCCTTCGGATGTGGGTATCGCATCATAACCTTCAAAAACCGCAATCCATGTCACCACAAAACCAAATACAATACTTTTTATCACACCATTAAAAATATCTTCATAGAGATCAACACTGGCCTGCATTTGCGACCAGTAAGCACCTTCGTCTACACCAAGTAAACCAACCCCGACAAAATAGCCGCCGAGTACACCCACTGCGCTAAACATGGCCGCAAGTAATGGCATTGAAATAAAACCGGCTAAAAAACGCGGCGCGAGCACTCGCCGAATGGGGTCGACCGCCATCATTTCCATTGCCGATAATTGTTCGGTTGCTTTCATTAAACCAATTTCAGCGGTGAGTGCCGAGCCAGCCCGTCCTGCAAATAGCAATGCCGTTACAACAGGCCCTAATTCCCGTACTAAAGTCAAAGCCACCATCACGCCTAGCGATTCTTCTGCACCAAAATCAACTAGTGTGTTATAGCCTTGCAACCCCATGACCATACCAACAAAAAAACCGGAGACCACAACAATAAGGATTGACAGCACGCCCACAGAATAAAGTTGCTGGATGATTAAACTCGGGCGCAAAAAAAGTGCGGGCTGGCCTTTTAATATATCAGCAATAAGAATATGGCCACGGCCTAAGCGCTGAAAAAAACCTAAAGCTTTATGTCCGAGTGACTGAATCTGGCTTATCATATATTGAGATCATCTGCATAAGGTTGAGATTGAAAATGAAATGGCACCGGGCCATCAGGCTTGCCCTTCATAAATTGTTGTGCCCATTCAGAATCGGAGCTGGCTAAATCATCAGTCGTGCCATGCGCCACCACCTTGCCCCCCGATAACAGATAAATATAATCGGCAATGGACGATGCTTCTTCAATATCATGCGACACGACCACACTGGTTAAACCCAGCGCATCATTCAAGTTACGAATTAAACGTACCAGTACGCCCATTGAAATAGGGTCCTGGCCGGTAAAGGGTTCGTCATACATGATCATCATCGGGTCAAGTGCAATTGCCCGCGCCAGGGCAACCCGCCGCGCCATTCCACCGGACAGTTCAGCCGGCATTAAATCACGTGCACCCCGCAAGCCCACCGCCTGTAACTTCATTAAAACAAGCGTGCGGACTAACTCTTCTGACAGGTTAGTATGTTCACGAATGGGATAAGCCACGTTTTCAAACACGTTTAAGTCGGTGAGTAAGGCACCGTTCTGAAATAACATGCCCATCCGTTTGCGTAATTCATATAAGCGGCGATGCCCCAGTGTTGTCACCTCTTCACCATCGACAATAATTGAACCTTCGACTGGTTTGAGCTGCCGACCAATAAGCCGTAACAAGGTTGTTTTACCGGTTCCACTCGGGCCCATTATCACGGTGATTTTACCGCGCTGAATATCCAGATTCACGCCATCAAAAATCATCCGTCCACCACGGGAAAATTTTAAATCGCGAACTTTAACCAGAGTTTTATTTTCGTCCATACAAACACTTATAAGTGGTTTTTAATATCTTTGCATTGTGCCTTGCATTGACCTGCCTTGCAACGTCTTAGAAAGCATAAAAAGAAATTACATAATATCCATCATAATACTGGCGTTACGTGTAATTTCAACACTCGGCGGCGCGCCATCAATAATTAATATATGCTCGCGTGACGGATTTTCTAACTTTAACTGTTTTGCAATGATTGTTTTTAGCTGCTGTACAAGCACTTTTTTATCCAGCCCACTGTCGCAACGCGTTAGCCATAAAGGTGACGCGTCCGGTACAATCACTTCACCCTCGCCTCGCCAGCAGACGCTAATGGTATGCTGTTCGCAAAACTCCACTACCTTAGGTAAATCTGCCGCGCCAGCAATATCTAAACATACATTAAAATCTGCCCGCAAAGAGACGAGCTGTTCACACAACTTTTTATCTTCAGTAAAGTTGCTATTGATACAGACCAGTAAACCCGCAAAAAATTCCTTAATCTTTGCTAAATACGCCAAACGTGCCTGAATATTATTTTGCGCCACTAAATCCAGCTCAAAAATACATTTAAAATTCTCCGTGGCCTGCTCATTAATGTCATCCATAATTTTTCCCGCATCAGAGGCATTCGCCCAACGGGATTCAGCTATCAACACCACCGGAAATTCATTGGCATAAAAGGACAGGTACCAGT
>QIKU01000036.1 GCA_003232015.1 Gammaproteobacteria bacterium | reverse complement strand
ATTTATACTGGCTAAAATAGTTAAAAATTTGCCGGCCGCAAAAGTATTGCACTCTGTATCGACTGGCTATGCGGGTATGTTGGGCATGATGTTACAACAGTCACGAAAAATACCTTATATTCTGACGGAACATGGCATCTACACAAAAGAAAGAAAAATTGATCTTGCCCAGGCAGACTGGATTGCCGATGCAAGTGAAACTTTTGGTACACGTCTTGACGATGATGTTAGTTATATTCGGCGCTTATGGATACGCTTTTTTGAAGGTATTGGCAGGCTGACTTACAATTCAGCGGATCCTATTATCTCTTTATACGAAGGTAACCGACAGCGTCAAATCGAAGATGGTGCAGAGGTACAAAAAACACAAATCATCCCGAATGGAATAGACATAGCGCGCTTTTCACTTTTAAGAAAATCAAGACCCGATGATATTCCACCCATACTTGCATTAATTGGCCGGGTCGTACCGATAAAAGATGTAAAAACATTTATACGTGCCATGCGAACCGTTTGTAATCATATTCCTGACGCAAAAGGCTGGATCGTTGGCCCGGAAGATGAAGATGCGGACTATGCAAAAGAATGTCATGCATTAACCGAAAGTCTGAAATTACAGGATAATGTGATGTTCCTGGGTTATCAAAAAGTAGATGACATATTAAAGCAAATCAGTTTGGTTGTGCTTACCTCGATAAGTGAAGCGCTACCCCTTGTTGTGTTAGAAGCCTATGCAAGTGGTATACCTGCATTAACAACCGACGTGGGCTCATGTAGAGAATTAATAGAAGGTAACAACGAAGAAGACCGTGCGCTGGGTCATGCGGGTCGCGTTGTTCAAATTGCCAATCCTGAAGAAACAGCTAATGCCGCCATTGAATTACTCACCAACAAGGATGAATGGTTAAAAGCACAGGCAGCTGCAATAAAGCGGGTTGAACGCTATTACACGCAGCAGGAAATGTTTACCAAATATTTGAATATATATAGTCAGGCTCTGGGGAGAGGTTAATGGCAGGAATAGGCTTCGAGCTCAGGAAATTACTTAGCCGGGAAAGTTATGTAGGTTTGATCCAGGCTTATGGCTTTGCCAGTATTATCGGTTCAGGGCCATGGGTTCTGTCAATCTTAGGGGTTATGCTAGTCGGCATTATTAGTTTAGGACTGGTTTTTCCAACCTATCTAATTGTTCAGTTTTTAGTTTCTGTTACTTACTTAATGGCTGCTTCGCTTATTTTTACCGGGTTTTTACAATTAATGTTCACCCGTTATGTTGCTGATCGTTTATTTGAAAATAAAAGCGACATTATTCTTGCTAATTTAATTGGTGCTTTGACCTTAATTACTTTTGTTGGCGGAACATTAGGACTAACCGTTCTTTTCCTGTTTTTTGATCAAGATATTTTTTACCGAATATTAATGCTTTCAGCTTTTATTGTTCTCAGTAATATATGGATTGTTGTTGTTTTTTTATCTGGAATGAAAGTCTACAAACAAATACTCAATGTTTTTTTTGTTGGTTATGGCGTTACTGTTATTGCCTCAATATCGTTAAAAGGCTACGGTCTTAATGGCTTACTTTCCGGTTTTTTAATTGGCCAGGCGGTATTATTATTTTCAATGCTAACCATGGTTATTTATCAATATCCCGGGAAACTTTTAATATCATTTGATTTCCTGAACAGGAAAAAAATATTTATCAGTTTGGCATTTACGGGGATTTTATATAATCTGGGTATCTGGATTGATAAATTTATTTTCTGGTTTACCCCCATTACATCAGATCAAATTATTGGCCCACTGCGCGCATCGGTCATTTATGATATTCCAATTTTCCTGGCTTACTTGTCTATTATTCCAGGCATGGCTGTATTTTTAGTTCGAATGGAAACGGATTTCGCTGAAGCTTATAATAATTTTTATACTTCTGTACGAGAAGGTGACACGCTTGAGCACATCGAGTATTTAAAAGATGAGATGGTTCTAACTATCCGCCAGGGCATATATGAAATTTTTAAAGTACAGGGTATAACCGTTGTATTGCTTTATTTATTAGGCCCGAAAATACTTGTTTTAATTGGTATTTCGCCCTTGTATATTCACCTGTTTCAAATCGACATTATTGCTGTTGGTATACAGGTGTTGCTGCTTTCAATATTGAATGTTTTGTTTTATCTCGACTTTTTAATTATTGCTTTTAGTTTATGCTTATTATTCGTTTTGTCTAATGCCCTGTTTACATTTATAACGATTGAGCTTGGGCCGCAGTTTTATGGTTACGGTTTTGCCCTGTCATTGGTACTAACTAGCCTTATTGGGCTGGCCGTTATTTCACGCAAACTGGATCGACTGGAATATGAAACCTTTATGATTCAATAATAAAAGTGCTTAATAAACTACCTGCGCGGCCATATAAATTTAAAATAACCCTGTACTTACTTTAAAAGTTTACTCGGTTTTTCGTTGAGACTGTAAACGCTCGATGCGGGCTTCTAACCTGTCCACATCATTACGCAGGGTGTCCACAGCACTAAAAAAAGGCTCTATTTCTTCTGCAAACGGTAATATTTTAGATTCCTGCTGCAAATACTCCGCAATATTCTGTTCTAATGTTTGTTTTGCCTGCGTTTGCCATTGTTGAAAGCTGTCGGCCTTACGGCCAAGCTTGTGTGCAATAAGATCTGCTGCCGATTCTGATGTAACATTTGAAAGTATTTGTGCAAGCTGTTCTTCCCAGTCGATGTCCAGTTGTTTAAAAAACTGGCTAAACTGCTGCCCCAACTCCAGATCACCTTCAATGTTGATATTATGTTCTCGTAGAGTCGCGGCGGTGCTTTCACTTTTACTCATATTAAATAGCGCGACTGGCGTACCTTTTATAATGGTGTCCGCTTCGTCTGCATAGGCAGACATTACCTGAATACCCTGTGTATCGGGCAATAAATAAAGAGTGAAATCCCAACCTTGTAATTCGATGGCAATGACTTTGCCTGCCATATTAGCCAACCTGGTGGCTGCTGTTGAGTCCATGTTTATATATTGGTTTAGTGCGGTTTCGATAGCTGCGATTAGGGCTACTTTTATTTCGCTGGTGGTGGAAGCTTGTTGTGATGTTTGGTCTGTGGGCATTTTGTTTTGTTTGTCCGTTATTCCCGTGAAGGCGGGAGTCTAGTACTGTTAAATCAGGCTTTTGGTTAAGGAGTAGCAGTTAAAGCCGCGCTTGCTTTGCAAGCATCGGCATAAGTGCGGGTACGAATAGGTTGTAAATGAGTACATTAA
Source organism: Gammaproteobacteria bacterium (assembly GCA_003232015.1). The sequence continues at coordinate 25,269 of QIKU01000036.1, read as the reverse complement.
ATATTTTTTACCTTATTCGAGAGACGCCGCGCTTGCTTTGCAAGCTCAGGCATAAGTGCGCGTACAAAAAGACGCGCACTAAACTTTATACCCACGGTGCAGGGCTACAATACCTGCACTTAAATTAAAATAATCACATTGCGCAAAGCCGGCATTAACCATCATCTCTTTAAGCGTGTCCTGATCAGGGTGCATGCGGATAGACTCGGCAAGGTAACGATAACTGTCTGCATCGTTGGTAATCAGTTTGCCAATAAACGGTAATACTTTAAAAGAATAGGTATCGTAAATTGGGTTAAGGGCTTTGATGGTGGGTTTAGAAAATTCCAGCACCAGTAATTTGCCGCCGGGTTTTAGTACCCGGTTCATGGATCTTAAGGCGGCATCTTTATCGGTAACATTGCGCAAGCCAAAGGCAATGGTGATTAGGTCAAAATGATTGTCTGGGAAAGGCAGGCATTCGGCATTGGCCTGTACATAGTCCACATTGCCCAGAATGCCTTTGTCAGTTAAACGTTCACGACCCACAGTGAGCATGGAGTTGTTGATATCGGATAAAGTCACATGGCCTGTTTGGCCAACAATACGTGCAAATTTAGCCGCTAAATCACCGGTACCTCCAGCTAAATCCAGTACTTTTTGCCCCGGGCGTACACCGCTTATCTCAATGGTATAGCGCTTCCAGAGACGATGGACGCCCATCGACATCAGATCGTTCATCACATCGTATTTATTGGCAACCGAATGGAAAACCTCGGCCACTTTGCCTTGTTTGGCGGACGTTTCAACCGTTTCGTAGCCGAAATGGGTTTGGTCAGAGGCTTTATTTGAATCGGCGTTTGTCGGCATAATGGCTATCTCAAGATATACGAACTTTGTATTATAATCGAAATTGGTGGTAACGAACACGGCAGAAATTATACTAAAGCTTAGTGGTCGTTATTATCACCTTACGGGCGAAGCGCGCAAGATTCACACCCCAAGTGGGAGTGCCCCAGAAGCCACCCGAAAATTTAAGTTTAACATATTCAATAAGATAGGCATCTTTTATGGTTTTTCGTTTTTTAATTCTACTCTTTATTAGTTTTGGTTCTACTCATGCACATGCTGTCGAGACACAATGCCCACGCATTATCAGCCAGTCACCGTATATTACCGAGATGCTCGACTACCTTGATTTGGGGCACTGTATTGTCGGCGTAAGCCGTTACAGTAAACGCGACCTGCCTCATACCGGTGGTATTCTTGACCCGGATGACGTCGCCATTGATGCCTTGATGGCCGATATATTGATAACCTCAGACTGGGCAACACAAGCAACCTTAAACAAAGCTGTGCCCAAAGAAACCCGCGTACTGCGTCTGGCAAGCTTTAATAAAATGAACCAGCTTGAACAGAATATGCGCGAAGTAATACAGGCAACTGGTATGTCGCAAGCACTGCCAAAGGTTGAGGCATTTGCGAAAGCATGGCGTAAAAAGATAAACCGTGTAAAAGGCAATAATAAAAGGGTATTGTTATTATCTGCCTGCAACGGCAGCCCTTATTCTTTTGGGCCGGATACGCGCTTATTTGATTTATTCACTCAGGCCGGTTTTCGGGTCGTTGAAACCAGGGAGAAAATTCGCCATATTCGGCCGGGGCTGGAAATTGAAACACTCACTGCGTTGGTAAACCAGTACCAGCCGGATATACTTTTTGTTTTTGAGCGGCACATATCCAAACAGTGCCAACTGATAGCATCTGAAATACCTGTGCAGATCCTGACTTTGGATGGTAAAAACTTTCTTAATCCATCGGTTTTAATACTTGAAGGCCTGGATAGCCTGCTTAAAAAACAAAAGCGCTGGCTAAATTAACAGCCACTAATCTTTATTAAACTCAAACGCATCTGAAATATAATTTTCCTGGGTTAAGCCTGCGGCTTCAAAAGCGTCTTTTGCGGCATACACCATTTCGGGTCGCCCGGCAGCATAGACTTCATATGCACTTAAGTCCGGGTAGTCTTCCAATATAGCTTCGTGTACCAGGCCGGTTCGTCCCTGCCAGTTGTCTTCGGTTTTAGTGCTGGATAAAACCGGCGTATAACGAATAAGCGGGTTGAGCTTAGTGAATTTTTTTGCCACCTCGTCCATGTATAAATCTTCCAGCGCACGCACTCCCCAGTAAATATGGATTGGGCGCTCCATGTCTGTTTTTAACGCATGCTCGACCATCCCTTTAATCGGTGCAAAGCCGGTGCCACCTGCCATAAAAATCATTGGTTTTTTGCTTTTTTCACGAATGTAAAAATTGCCATGCGGCCCTTCGATACGAAACATTTCTTTTACCTTCATGTTCGCAAAAACATCGGTGGTAAATTTACCATCGGCAATATGGCGGATATGCAGCTCAATATATTCATCGTCATGCGGTGCGTTGGCAATGGAAAAACTACGATGCTTGCCCTCTTCAATAAGAAAGTCGATATATTGCCCAGCTAAAAACTGCATTCGCTCAGTTGCAGGCAATTTTAGTTTTAAATACATCACGTCGTGGTTTAATTTTCCGAGTTCTTCCAACCGGCAAGGTAGTTTGACCACTGGAATATCCTGAGCTGTTTCTGCTTCTCGCAATTCGATAACCAGATCTGTTTTTGCCTGTGCCTGGCAGAATAAGGCCATACCCGCTGCGCTATCGGCAGCGGATAATGCACTGGGGGCTTCGCTGTATTCCACTTCCCCTTGTAGTAATTTACCCATGCATTTGCCGCATTTACCATTACGGCAGCCGTAGGGCAAGTGAACCCCCTGGCGAATGGCAGCCTCTAAAACTGTTTCGTCGCTATTAATGCTGAACTCGTGGCCAGTTGCTTCGATTTTGGCGCTATTTGTCATAAACGGGTATTCTCATTGGTTGCCGGTGCAGCATTATACCTTATGGCTGAGCTAGAAAAACCCCGAAACAGTGTGTCTATTGTCGGCGGCCACACCTTAAACTTAAAAAGCCATAAAAAAACGGTACCCGAAGGTACCGTTTTTAATTGATCACCAATAAAACAGCTTTAATTGCTTTCAATTACGCGGCCATGATGTGGCTGAACAGTAGGTATATTTTTGGTGATCCTCGTTAGCGCAGTAGTTATGCCATTATTTATTTTGCGAGGATATTATTTTTTTTATGACGCTTCTATCTATAGTATTTTTTTTCTGCTGAAGAAACTCTATAAATTCTTCCGGGGTAAGTTTAAATTTAGCGTCTTTTTTAAGAATGTCGGCTCCATTATTTAACAAAAACAGAACAAGCTCTTCGTCATTATCTAAGATTGCAGCATGTAACGGAGGAAGCCCATCTATTGAGCTTGGCTTATTGACAGAAACACCTTTGGCAAGAAAATATTCAATCAGTTTGTATTTCTTATCGTTATCAGATATTCCAAATAAAAAATTTAATCCCGCTCTGCTCTCGATATACTTAATATCCTCCTCCGTTAATCGAAAATTAAACAGGTAATACTCACATGCACTAGATGGTATATAACTTGTTTCTTCATTGGTTGCGCATATAACTATACCTTCTATATCATCCGTTGACATTGCATATATAGCAAGGCCTATAATTGATAATGGAATGAGCATTATCAATGAAAGAATGGCTTTTTTCATTGTTACCCCCATGCCGTAGGTCGTATTGTTGTATTGTTTTTTAAACTGTATTCAATAAACCCAGAGTGATTTATTTCATTCATTGCTATGTTATTAGCATGCAATTGTAAAATGCTACGAAAACTAGATTCTAACTGTTCTCGCACTCTGTCATATATTTTTATTTGTATTAAATCTTTTGCTGTTGCATGTTTAAACCAGTGCTTTAATGCTTTTCTTGAGAATTTCATAAATACTTTTTTTGCAGCAACACCTGGGTTAAATGCGCCACCAAATAGTGAATGAATAAAACCAAGTGCGTATGACGCATCAACAGCTTCCAAAAGTAAGCCTTGTGCAAATCCTCTAATATTGTCGTTTATTTCGAGGGTACTAATTAAATTATGACGACTCTTAAAGATAAAACGCAAAATAACTTTTGTCTCTTCATCGTCAAAGATAAGTTCATCCTTTTTGAATTTTCGTAAATTAATATATTTATTCATGTTTTTCTCCTTTTCTAAACATAACTATGGTTTAAACCACCCCAGCGTTAAGGCTCTTCCCTTCATGCCTCTCATATGCTCCATTGCTAGCCAGTGCAGAGCCTGTTTTCCCCATACACATGCAGCATCGTTGACAATATAATTAATTTATTTTGTGTATATTAATGACTATTCTTTTGAAAAAATGCCCAGCTCGTCCCAGATGGCATCAATGTGTTGCTTAACTGAATCATCCATTGTAATCGGCACACCCCATTCACGTGTGGTTTCCCCCGGCCATTTGTTGGTGGCATCCATTCCCATTTTACTACCAAGGCCGGAAACGGGTGAGGCAAAATCCAGATAATCGATCGGTGTGTTTTCAATGAGTGTGGTATCGCGGGCGGGATCCATTCGTGTGGTCATTGCCCAGATTACATCTTGCCAGTCTCGTACGTTTACATCGTCGTCCACAACAATAACAAATTTTGTATACATAAACTGTCGTAAAAATGACCAAATGCCCATCATTACTCGCTTGGCATGCCCTGCATATTGTTTTTTCATGCTCACAACCGCAACACGGTACGAGCAACCTTCCGGAGGCAGGTAAAAATCCACTATCTCGGGAAACTGTTTTTGCAAGATGGGTACAAATACTTCGTTTAAAGCAAGCCCAAGGATTGCGGGTTCATCGGGGGGGCGACCGGTGTAGGTGCTATGGTAGATAGGTTTTTCTCTGTGGGTGATACGCTCAATGGTAAACACGGGGAATTTGTCTACTTCATTATAGTAACCTGTGTGATCGCCAAAGGGGCCTTCGTCTGCCATTTCGTCAGGGTGAATAACACCTTCCAATACATATTCGGCTGTGGCGGGTACTTGCAAGTCATTGCCTATGCATTTGGTTACTTCTGTTTTTGCGCCACGCAATAAACCAGCAAAAGCATATTCCGATAAGCTGTCGGGTACGGGTGTCACGGCACCTAAAATAGTGGCGGGATCAGCGCCTAGCGCAACGGCAACCGGGAACGGTTCGCCAGGATGTTTTTCCTGCCAGTCTTTAAAGTCCAGTGCGCCGCCACGATGCGCCAACCAACGCATAATGACTTTGTTTTTAGCGATCACTTGCTGGCGATAAATGCCCAGGTTTTGCCGTTCTTTGTTGGGCCCCTTGGTTACCACCAATGCCCAGGTAATTAACGGTGCTGCATCGCCCGGCCAGCAGGTTTGGATGGGGATTTTAGCTAAGTCGACATCGTCACCTTCAACAATATGTGTTTGGCAAGCCGCTTTTTTGATTACTTTCGGTGCCATGTTGAGTACTTGTTTGAAGACCGGTAGTTTTGCCCACGCGTCTTTCATCCCCTTCGGTGGCTCTGGTTCTTTTAACATCGCCAGTACTTTGCCCACTTCACGCAAAGCCTCAACGGATTCTTCACCCATACCGAGTGCAACGCGTTCGGGGGTACCAAATAAATTGCCCAGTACTGGTACGTCAAACCCTTTGGGATTTTCAAATAACAAAGCGGGGCCGGCTGCACGTAAAGTGCGGTCACAAATTTCAGTCATTTCTAAATAGGGATCGACTTCCTGCGTAATGCGTTTTAACTCGCCACGATCTTCCAGTAGTTTAATGAAGTCTCTTAGGTCTTTATATTTCATATTTTTTCATTTAAATTCGAAAGCCGCCGTGCCGTTTTCTGTTCTTATAATCATTCCAGATAACACCACCAATTACGCCCAGTAGAATCATCACAAAGGTTAAGCCCCAATACCATGCCGGGAAGCTTGCTCGTACACCTGCCAGCTCTTCTGCTGTTGGGACATGTTTACCTTCTAAACTGGCCAGTGCCATTTCAATGCTATTACGCATTAAAGTGTTTTCCTGTTGTGCTTTAATTAATTTAGACTGCACACTGTTTGAGTCAATATTTTTGCTATCTTTTGTTTGCTGTTGCAGTGCCAGTAACTTTGTTTTTAGGCGTTTAATTTCCTGTGTGGCTTTTTCAAGGTCGTCTGCATTAACAACATTGCCATTATTTTCGGTGATGGGCTGACTGCTTGCCACTCCTTTTTTTAACTCTTTAATGGTTGTTGTTGCATTGGAAAGCTGATCGCGTTTTATTTGTAACTCACGGTCTTTTTTTGTTAACCGTTCGTTGACTATTTTTAATGTTTCGACTGTTTTCTGATATTGTTCAAATAAGTTATCATATTCTTTTGTTGCGGGTTTACTTTTAACTAAAAAATTAGCCGCAACCCAACCCTGGGTGCCATCTTCTGTGCGGACACTAATAAAATCACCCTGGCGGCCCATAACGGTAACCACACTGCCACTGGGAATGGATTTTAAAATAGGGCTTTGCTCGTCAGCAAGCTGGTGTATGCCAAGTAAAATTCTGTCGGTGACATAAAGTTTTTCTGCAAAGCTCTGGCTGGTATAAACTAAAAGCAGGCTGAGAAAGGCGATTCGTATTTTAGTATTTTTTATTATAAAACGATTTAAACTGGCTTTCATTTTTGTTCCTTGATTTGTTATGCCGCTATACCCGTGTGTCGGAGTAAGGCGCTTATTTCGGGTTCGCGACCCCGAAATGCTTTAAATAATTCCATTGGTTCTTTACTGCCACCTTGTTCTAAAATGGCGTTTAAGAATTCTAGCCCTGTTTGCCGGTCAAAAATACCGCGCTCTTCAAACTTTGAGAATGCATCGGCAGATAATACTTCTGCCCATTTATAACTGTAATAACCCGCAGCATAACCACCGGCAAATATATGCGAAAAACTATGCTGGAAACGGTTAAATTCAGGCGGGAAAATAACGGCTACTGTTTCCCGGACGCTATCTAATACTGCCTGAATATCCAGGTCTTTATCCGATTTAAATTCAGAGGTTTGATATTCGGCATGTATTTTTAAATCAAAAATCGAAAACTCAATTTGCCGAACCATTTGTATACTTGACTGAAAGTTTTTAGCTGCATGCATGCGTTCATATAAATCTGCTGGCATTGGTGCATGCGTTTGATAATGTGCTGCAATCAAATCCAGCGCTTCGCGTTCCCAGCACCAGTTCTCTAAAAACTGACTGGGTAACTCTACCGCGTCCCATGCGACTCCATTTATACCTGATACGCTCAAATAGTTAACCTGTGTGAGCATATGGTGCAGACCGTGACCAAACTCATGGAATAAGGTAATGACTTCCTGATGGGTAAATAATGCGGGCTCATCACCAATCGGTGGCGTGAGGTTACAGGTTAAATAAGCGACCGGTATCTGTAACTGGCCAGTTTGATGAATAACGCGCCCCTGGCAATCGTCCATCCATGCGCCACCGCGTTTTTTCTCGCGCGCATACAAGTCCAGATAAAACTGGCCACGAACATTGTTGTCTATGTCGCGAATTTCAAATACACGCACGGCTTTATGCCAGGTTTCAACACCTTGTATTTCTTTTATCTGAATGCCATAAATTTTATTTACTACGGCAAACATACCATCTAATACTCGCTGTTCAGGAAAATACGGCTTCAGTTCTTCCTGGCTAATTGCATATTTTTTCTGCCGTAGGTTTTCAGAATAATACATGAAGTCCCACGCTTCGACGTTTTGCATACCGTACTTTGATTTTACAAAGTCTTTTAATTCCTGATATTCTTTTTCGGCCACCGTTTTGCATTTTTCAATTAACTGATTTAAAAAATTAAAGACATCATCGGTTGTCTCTGCCATTTTAGTTGCCAGAGATAATTCAGCATAATTATTAAAACTTAATAACTCTGCCAGTTCATGCCGCAATGCTAAAATCTGCTGCATACTATCGGAATTATCCCACTTGCCCGCATTGCTGCCCTGGTCAGATGCGCGGGTAACAAATTCACGGTACATTTGTTCGCGTAAGTTTCTGTCATCAGCATACATCATCACCGCCATATAAGAGGGTGCATCCAGGGTAAATACCCAGCCGTCTAACTCCTTCTGTTCAGCCGCCTGTTTTGCCATAGCAACCGCAAATGCAGGCAAGCCAGAAAGATCTTTTTCATGGGCGATTTGTTTATGCCATGCATGTGTCGCATCTAAAATATTTTCTTCAAATTGTGTTTTTAATTTTGACAGTTGCTGTTTAATTTCTTTAAAGCGCTGCTTTTTATTTTCATCTAAATCAACGCCGGACAAATGAAAATCGCGTAATGCATTGGTTATTATTTTTTGTTGTGCAAGATCTAGATTTGAGAAGCAGGCATCATCGGCAATGCTTTGATAGGCTAGATACAGTTTTTCATTTTGCCCAAGCTCGGTTGAGTATTCACTAAGTTTGGGTAAACATTGATTATATGCTTCACGCAGCTCATCACTGTTTATTACTGAATTCATATGACTGACCGGCGACCATGCGCGTTGCAGCCTGTCCGACATTTCTTCTAAAGGCTGGATAAAATTTTCCCAGTTGAAACTCGGTTGCTCAAGCAATGCGCTAAGCTGCTGTCGATTATCCTTTAAAATCTGATCAATGGCGGGCTCAACATGCTTCGGCTTTATATGCGTAAAAGGCGGCAATTGTGGCCGCTCCGCTTGTAACATGGTTAATAGTGGGTTTGTCATGGTATATATATAGTATGATGCCAATATGGATAAACTGTATAGAGTCTACTAAACCCTTGGCAAAGCTACAATTTTTACTTGTTTGGTTAAAAATCAACCATTATGCATGAATCAGACATTCCCTACGAAAATTTGACTCCAGACGTTATCCTCGACAGTGTCGAAAACCTGGGTTTGTTAAGCGATGGGCGCTTTTTAGCACTCAATAGTTACGAAAACCGGGTTTATCAGGTCGGAATAGAAGACGAGCAACCCATTATTGCGAAATTCTATCGCCCCAACCGCTGGACAGATGCCGCTATCCTCGAAGAGCACCAATTTGCCGATGATTGTGTCGAGCAGGAAATCCCCCTTATTGCCCCGTTGCCATTCAACCAGGCCACATTACACCGTTTTAGTGATTTCCGTTTTAGTCTGTACAAACGCTACGGCGGGCGTGCTCCGAATCTGGATAACCCCGAACATTTAGAATGGTTAGGTCGGTTTATTGGCCGACTGCATGCGGTCGGCAGCCGTTTTCCGTTTCAGCATCGCCTAACGCTTACCCCTGCGACCTTTGGCCATGCCAGTTTAAAGTTTTTGCTTGAGAATAATTTTATTCCCGATGAAATTAAGCACAACTACCAACTGGCCGCACAGCAAGTGCTAGAAATTATTGACCAACAATTTTCTACCTATTCGCATTTGCCACTTATTCGTTTGCATGGTGACTTACACGTTGGCAATATTTTATGGACCGACAAAGGCCCGCATATTGTTGACCTTGATGACTGCATGATGGGCATTGCCATGCAGGATATCTGGATGCTGCTGTCAGGAAGCGAAACTGAAATGGTTGTGCAATTGAATGCCATTATAAAAGGCTACAGTCAATTTTACGACTTTGATCCTGCCAGTTTAAATTTAATTGAAGCACTACGCAGCTTAAGACTTTTAAACTACAGCGCATGGCTAGCTCGCCGCTGGCATGATCCTACTTTTCCGAAAAACTTTTCATGGTTTAATGAGCCACGTTATTGGGAGGAGCAGCTTTATACTTTACGTGAACAAATTGAACAGATGCAAACTTCGCAATTAGTAGCTCTCTTTAATCACTAGCTTTTACCATACTGGTTGACGCCGCGCTTGCTTTGCAAGCTCAGGCATAAGTGCGCGTACAAAAAAACGCGCACTAAACTTTGCGGGAGCAAATTGAGCGGATGCAGGCTACACAAATTTTATCTCTTTATAGTAGCTAGATTTTTAACCACGAAGTGCTCAAAGAAAAAAATAAAAGCATTGAGAGTGATGGCGTGGCAACCTTACTTAGTAAAAACATAAAATAAATGCTTACGCAAATCTGAGGATAATTACGATCTTTTATTACCAAAAAACTGAAAGAGATTACTCGTCATTTTTTTATTAAGACCAATTGAAAACCATTGGTTCAGAAATGTGAGGGTTTCAAAATTCTTGACTCCATGAAGTTCTCCCATAATCCACTGGGTTCTGGATAATAGTTCATCAGGGATGGAGGTGAGTATTTCATGCTCTGCACCTTCTGTATCAATTTTAATGATGTCAATTGAGCGGAGCTTGAGGTCTGAAATCTGCTTCGCAGTATTCTTTATTTCAATCTGATCGTAGGCTTTATTTTCTGTTCCATAATTATCGTCATCATTATTCAGCTGATGCATGGAAAAGCCACCCTGATTGTTTATATCTTGATTTGCATAGATATCGACAGTTTCTGTTTTTGCTCCAAGTCCAAAATTAAAGGCGATGATATTTTCGTATGATTTAATATTCTTTTGCAAAATTTCAAAGTTGTCCTGCATGGGCTCAAAACAGTAAATTTTTGCATCAGGGAATTTTTTTGCCATCCAGATAGCGGTTATACCTATATTGGCACCAATATCGAGTATAGTGCTGGCACTGATGTTATCCGGTATACGATATTCTGCCTTTTTTCCTTTCTGAATAAGAATATTGTAGACGAGCCCACGATCACTTGTTCCTGGGCGGTAATATACGGTGCGGTTATTCCATTGGTAGGTATAAAGTTTACGCTTATAATTTTCCAGCCCCGGTTTTCTGCTTCGAACAAAGCTCCATGATTTGGAACGTAACAACATTTTCAGGTTATGCAGCATGAAATTTCCTTAATTGTCTTTATTAATATTAAGCTAAAAAAGCCATGTCACTTAAACGCCGTGGTTTTTTATAATTCGTTTTCAGGTAAAAAAAAGGGTTGCTGATTTAACTCGGCAACCCTTCGACTTTTTAAAGAAAAGTTTGCCTTATTTTTTCTTTTTCTTTGCTTCTCGTTCTAATGTTTCTTTTATAACTTCTTCAGCAACACTTTTCGGACAAGGTTTGTAGTGCAAAAACTCCATTGAGAACTGGCCACGACCTGATGTCATTGTACGTAAGTCACCGATGTAACCAAACATTTCACTTAACGGACATTCGGCTTTAATACGCACACCCGTTGAGCTAGCATCTTGACCAGAAATCATGCCACGACGACGGTTTAAATCGCCGATAACATCACCCACATGATCGTCAGGTGTGAATACATCCACCTTCATAATCGGCTCCATTAATTGTGGACCCGCTTTTTGCATTGATGTGCGATAAGCACCTTTGGCTGCTGATTCAAAAGCCATCGCAGATGAATCCACCGCATGGTGGGCACCATCATTTAAAGTTACTTTAAAATCTAAACAAGGGAAGCCCGCTAATACACCACGGTCTTTACTTTGCTTAAATCCTTTTTCTACTGCCGGCCAAAATTCACGCGGTACGTTACCGCCGGTCACTTTTGATTCAAACACAAAACCTGTACCCGGTTCGCCAGGTTCAATGGTGAAATCAATTCGACCAAACTGGCCGGCACCACCTGATTGTTTCTTATGTGTGTAAGTGTCATCAATCTTTTTTGTAATCGTTTCGCGGTAAGCAACTTGTGGTGCACCGACTTCTACTTCAACACCATGAGTACGTTTCATGATATCGATTTTAATATCTAAGTGAAGCTCGCCCATGCCTTTAAGAATGGTTTCACCAGAATCTTCGTCGGTTTCAACACGGAAGGAAGGATCTTCTTTCACCATTTTGCCAATCGCGATACCCATTTTTTCTGAAGCACCTTTATCTATTGGTGATACTGCAATCGAAATAACAGGCTCAGGGAATACCATTGGCTCTAATGTTGCAGGGTGTTTAGGGTCACAAAGTGTGTGGCCTGTTTGAACATTTTTCATGCCCACAATCGCAACAATATCACCGGCTTCTGCACCGTCTAATTCAATACGCTCATCTGCTGCCATTTCTACAATACGGCCTACACGCTCGGTTTTACCTGTAAAGGTATTTAAAACCGAATCGCCTTTGTTTAACACGCCAGAATAAACACGAATAAAGGTTAACGCACCAAAACGGTCATCCATAATTTTAAAAGCTAATGCGCGGAAAGGTTCAGAGACATCAACCTTTGCGACTTCACCGGTTTCTTCACCATCTTCATCGGTTAAAGGTTGTGGCTTAACTTCGGTTGGGTTTGGTAAGTAATCAACAACCGCATCCAATATAAGTTGAATGCCTTTGTTTTTAAATGCTGAACCACAGTAAGTTGGGAAGAAGTCGAGTGCAATCGTACCTTTACGAATGCATTTTTTAAGGTCTTCTACTGAAGGCTCGTTGCCATCCAGGTAGGCTTCCATTAAATCATCGTCTTGCTCAACGGCCATTTCAATTAATTTTTCACGCCATTCTTCAATCGCATCTGCCATATCCGCAGGTGGCTCTTCAATTTTGTAGTTTTCAGGTTGACCGGAATCATCCCACACCCATGCTTTGCGTGTAAGTAAATCAACCAAACCAACAAAATTTTCTTCGATACCAATGGGTAATACCATAACAAGTGGGGTTGCACCGAGTACATCTTCAACCTGTTTTACAACCTTGTAGAAATCACCACCGATACGGTCTAATTTGTTAACAAAAATAACACGTGCAACTTCTGATTCATTCGCATAACGCCAGTTGGTTTCTGATTGAGGCTCTACACCACCGGATGCACAGAAAACGCCCACGCCACCATCAAGCACTTTAAGAGAACGATACACTTCAATGGTAAAATCAACGTGACCCGGTGTATCGATAATGTTCATGCGATGACCATCCCATTCGCACGATACCGCTGCTGACTGAATAGTAATACCACGTTCCGCTTCTTGATCCATAAAATCAGTTGTTGCTTCACCATCATGCACTTCACCGGTTTTATGGATTTTACCGGTTAATTTCAGGATACGTTCCGTTGTGGTGGTTTTACCTGCGTCCACGTGAGCGAAAATACCAATATTTCTATACTTGTCTAAATCAGCCATGTTGTTGCTACTCTGTTAAATTAATATAAATGCCCGAAAAAATTCTGGGCGCCGAATCTACCGGCAATCTAAATGCCGCCCTTGGTTACAAAACTTCAGGGAAAGCACAATAAAAACGTTCAAAATGAGCCTTATGTCGATTAATGCAGAATAAGGCAACTCATTAGAAAAATGAGCCGCGAATTATATCGTATATAGATAGGAAAAGGGTATAAAATCTTGATAAATAGTGCGGATTCTGCGAAATATTAAAAAAATTTTAACCACGGCGACAACCGCGAAGAGATATTTAAATTAAGCGCACCATTGCGAGCGGATAGTGCGGCAATCTTGATCGCTATACCACAAATATAAATGATTACTATGTTATCGCTCGATGACAATAAAATCGTTTGATTTTCGCTGTGCTCGTTGTGTTGCCATGGTTAAATTTGTTTTATTACAAAGGTTTAACAATATCCAGTATTTCTTGTGCATGCCCTTCCGGGGTCACACCGTATAGTGCTTCAACCAACTCACCGGACTTGTTGATAACAAAGGTTGAGCGCACGATACCCATCTTTTTCACCCCATTTCGCTCTTTTTCCTGCCAAACTCCGTAAGCCTCGCAAACTTCGCCTGAAATATCGGCTAATAAATCAATTTTTAAGCCAAATTTATCGATAAAAGCCACATGGCTTTCGCAGGAATCCTTGCTAACGCCAATCACAACCGTATTGGTTGCGGAAAAATCTGCTGCTAAAGCGGTAAACTGGTTTGCCTGTATCGTGCAACCGGGGGTATCGTCTTTAGGGTAAAAATACAGTACGACATTTTGCTTATCCTTAAAATCAGATAAAGTTAGACTTTCACCAGCCTGGTTTACAGCACTAAATGTGGGTGCAGCTTGTCCTTTTTCTAACATATCGCCCCCTTACGTATTACGCTGGTTTCCAGATGCCAACAGCGGGATCATCTGTTTGGGTACTTTTGCCTTTGGCCATTTCAACATTGGCCGATTCTTGAGCTGGTTGCTGCGCTAAGGACTTAGCACGATCATTGGCGACATCGACACTAAATGCAGCTAATTGCGCGAGCAGCTCGTTTCTATCTTTTTCAGTGCCCGGATACTCAGCACTGAAATAGCCAATAACAGCCGACAAATATTGCAGCCCCACCATTAAATCTTCTTCAACCGCCTTATCATGCTGTGAAATGGCCGAAAAAATATTATTTAAAAGTTCGGAGGATAATTGAATTTGTTTACTCATAATGAATACCTTAATAGTTTGATACGTTATTTTAACTTGAATGCAGACAACGCACACCCTTTTAATTTACACTAGCTACAAAGGCCATCATGTATTTTTTAGCTGATACCTTTGAAATCAGCTAAAATTTTAATATCACTCAAATTTTTAAAGGTTATTTTCATGCCACATTACGACTTACTTTCAATTGGTGCCGGCAGCGGTGGTTTATCAGCGGCCGAGCGTGGTGCACTTTATGGTAAAAAGTGTGCGGTAATCGAAAATAAAGTCGTTGGTGGTACCTGTGTTAATGTCGGCTGCGTTCCAAAAAAAGTCATGTGGTTTGCGTCCGGTGTTGCAGAAACATTACACAACGCGTCCGGTTATGGTTTTGATGTGGATATTAAAAGTTTTAGCTGGAAAAAATTAGTGGATGCGCGTGAAAATTACATTAATGGTATCACCACCTGGTACGGCTCTTATTTAAAAGATTCTGATATTGATTATATTCAAGGCACGGCAAAATTTGTCGATGCCCACACCCTGGATGTTGATGGCACACAATATACTGCCGATCATATTGTTGTTTCGCCTGGCGGCTACCCAGTCGTACCGAATATTCAAGGTGCCGAGTTTGGTATTACTTCCGATGGGTTCTTTAAGCTCACCGAACAACCAAAACGTGTTGCGGTTGTGGGAGCTGGTTATATTGCAGTTGAGCTGGCAGGTTTACTGAATGGTTTAGGCAGTGATGTTTCAATGTTATTACGCCGCGGTCACTTTTTATCTGGCTTTGATGTGATGTTGCGTGAAACATTAATGGAAGGCATGGTTGAAGATGGCGTTAATATTATGTCGAAAATTAACGTACAAAAAATAGTTAAAGAAACAGGTAATAAAATCACCATCGTATGTGACAATGGTGTAGTACTTGAAAATTATGATGCTTTAATCTGGGCTATCGGGCGCGCACCGGCAACCGCTAATTTAAATTTAGACGCTGCTGGCATTGAACTGGATGAGCGCGGCTATATTCCTTGTGATGATTTTCAAAATACCAACGTAAAAAATATTTACTCCGTTGGCGATGTAACCGGCCGCGCACAACTCACCCCTGTTGCAATCGCTGCCGCGCGAAGATTGTCCGATCGTTTATTTAACAACATGTCAGACAGAAAACTGGATTATGAAAACATTCCAACTGTTATGTTTAGCCACCCCCCCATTGGCACCATCGGCTTAACCGAAGAACAGGCACGAACTAAACACGGTGATGCGGTAAAAGTTTATTCTTCAAGTTTTACCACCATGTATCATGCACTTTGTCCCAACCAGCAAAAAACGGCACTAAAATTAATTTGCGTGGGTGCGAATGAAAAAGTTGTGGGCTGTCATATTATCGGCATGGGTGCAGATGAAATGTTACAGGGTTTTGCGGTTGCCATTAAAATGGGCGCAACCAAAAAAGACTTTGATAATACTGTTGCGATTCACCCGACCAGTGCAGAAGAACTGGTAACGCTGCGCTAAAGTTATCCTTATGTCTATTCGATCTTACAAAAATAAAATACCGACCATTGGCGATAACACATATATTGATGACTCGGCTATTATTATTGGCGAAGTAACGATTGGCATCGATGTTTCTGTCTGGCCTTTAACGGTTATCCGTGGTGACGTCAATTCAATTTGCATTGGCAACAATACCAATATTCAGGACGGCTCTGTTTTACATGTCACGCATGATGGTTCTTATGATTACAATCGTGGTGGCTATGCGCTTAACATTGGCAATAACATTACTGTTGGGCACAATGTTATCTTGCATGGTTGCACGATTGGCAATAATTGTTTAATTGGTATGGGCTCAATAATTATGGATGGTGTGACCATTAAACCCAATACTATTGTTGGAGCGGGTAGTCTGGTTTCTCCCGGCAAGCAATTAGACGGAGGTTGCCTGTATGTTGGACGACCGGTAAAAAAAGTACGTGAGTTAAGTGAGGATGAAATCGAGTCTATACAGTATTCTGCTAAGCATTATGTTGAACTTAAAAATACTTATCTTGAATAAAAAGCTCACTAAGACTAAAAGTTATATATAACCTTTCCCAGAATAAGCCTTTAAACAATCGATTACTGATACGCTCTATTTTGCAGCGAAATAGACTATAATAAAGGCCTACTCATAAATATTCTCGTCATTGTGAGCGCCTTAAAAATTTTGGCACTCACAATGACACGATTTTAAACTCAGAGTTACCGTGTTAATGCAATCAGCTCCCAACCTATTTTCTTATAAACAATACTGGGCCAAGCGCTTTGGTACTGCATCGGTATTACCGATGTCAAAAAGGGAAATGGATGATCTCGGCTGGGACAGTTGCGATATTATTATTGTTACTGGTGATGCGTATATTGATCACCCCAGTTTTGGCATGGCACTCATAGGACGCTTACTGGAAGCGCAAGGTTTCAGAGTTGGCATTATTTCGCAACCTAACTGGCAGGACAAAGCCGACTTTACCCAGCTAGGCAAGCCTAACTTATTTTTTGGTATTACCGCGGGCAATATGGATTCGATGGTAAACCGTTACACCGCCGATAGAAAAATCCGCCGCAATGATGCCTACACAGCAAACGGTGAACCCGGTAAAAGACCTGACCATTCAGTGAATGTTTATGCGCAACGTGCTCGTGAAGCCTATAAAAATGTACCGGTTATTATTGGTGGTATTGAGGCCAGTTTAAGGCGCATTGCCCATTTTGATTACTGGTCTGAAAAAGTACGCCGCTCAATTTTACCCGACTCAAAAGCCGATATGCTATTTTTTGGCAATGCAGAACGTGCCATCGTTGAACTCGCTCACCGTTTAGCTAAAGGTGAAAAAATAAAAGATATTCGTGATATTCGCGGTACTGCTTTTATGACAAACAGTATCCCGAATGACTGGACTGTCATTAACTCTACCGACGTTGATCAACCTGGTAGAATTGAAAAATCCGTCGATCCTTATCTTGATACATCAACAAAAGACAAAGATTGCAAGCAGTCACAACAAACTAAAAATGTTATCCAGTTTCAGCCTAAAACTATTAACTTAAAATTAAACCGATCAACAACCGCTATCCGCTTACCATCATTTGAGCAAGTTTCAACGGATAAAGTTTTGTACGCACATGCGTCACGCGTATTCCACCTTGAAACCAACCCTGGTAATGCGCGTACGTTAATCCAGCAACATGGTTCAAGAATGGTTTGGCTTAACCCGCCGCCTATTCCATTAACAACAGCCGAGCTCGACCATGTTTATGAATTTCATTACACGCGCAAGCCACACCCCAGCTATAACGATGCAAAAATGCCTGCATGGGAAATGATTCGCCACTCCATTAATATTATGCGTGGTTGTTTTGGTGGCTGTACTTTTTGCTCAATTACAGAACATGAAGGCCGTATTATACAAAGCCGCTCGGAAGATTCTATTATTCGTGAAATTGAAACCATTCGCGATAAAGTTCCCGGCTTCACCGGCCATATTTCAGACCTCGGTGGACCAACCGCTAACATGTACGAACTTAAGTGCAAGTCTGAAAAAATTGAATCGGCCTGCCGACGACTCTCCTGTGTTTATCCGGATATTTGTAAAAATTTAAATACCGATCATACGCCACTTATTCATTTATATAAGCGTGCCCGCAAGCTTCCTGGCATTAAAAAAATATTTGTCTCATCAGGTTTACGCTACGATATTGCGGTGCGCTCACCGGAATATATTAAAGAGCTGGTGTCTCACCATGTTAGTGGTTATTTAAAAATTGCACCCGAACATACCGAAGAAAACACTTTAAATAAAATGATGAAACCCGGCATTGGCAGCTACGATAAATTTAAAACTCTGTTCGACAAATTTTCTAAACAGGCCGGTAAAGAACAATACCTTATTCCTTATTTTATCTCCGCCCACCCCGGTACAACCGATGAAGATATGTTACATCTGTCTTTATGGTTGAAAGCAAATAAATTTAGGCCGGATCAAGTGCAGGCGTTTATTCCAACGCCACTTGCAATTGCATCCGCTATGTACCACTCAGAAAAAAACCCATTAAAAAAAGTTGATACTAAGTCCGAACAAGTGTTAACGGCAAAAGGGGCAATCCAGCGCCGTTTGCATAAAGCCTTTTTACGTTATCATGATCCAGAAAATTGGCCTATTTTAAGGGATGCATTAAAAAAAATGGGGAGAGCCGATTTAATTGGCAGTGGTAAAAAACATTTAGTGCCAGCGTGGCAACCTGAAGGCACGGGTATTAAAGCTGAAAAAGAAATCGCTCGAAATAAAAGTGAGGGTGTTAAACCGTATAATAAGCCGCGCCATAAACATGGAAAAAAACGAACAAAACAACGCCGCCGCCAATAGCCGGGGTACCAGAGAACGCCTTATTTTTTATTAAAGGGCGCAATTAATTTTCGAACCACGTCATACTCTGCGTCGGACGTTGCGGCAAAGCCGTTATATTTTTTGTCGACAGCTTTAATAATTCGCAGATGGTTTGGGTTTTTACTGTTGAGCGCAAGGAATGCTTTTTTAAGTTGTGCCCGTAATTCAGGGCTAACATTTTTACTGGCTGTAATGTTGTAAGGGGGTAAATGGGGTGAACTGTATAAAATGCGTAAGCCCTTGTTTTGCCATTTAAAGGCCTTGGTGTCTTTTAGAATGCCCGCATCGAAGTCACCATTCATTACGGCACGTGCAATATTGTCGTAGTGGCCCAGAAATTTTATGTCTTTAAAATCTTTAATTTTAAATCCGGAACCTACTACGGTGGCGCGTTGTAACAGGGCGCGTTTGTCACCAAAGGCAAATGTCTTTCCAGTAAGGTCTTGCACTGTTTTAATGGGACTCTTCTGTTTAACAACTATCATTAACTGAAAACTGGCGTTACCTTTTGTTATCGTTTTTACTAGCAACTGCGCATTACTTTTTTCGCGAACACGTAGATAGGCAACTGGTGTAAGGTAAGCGAGGTCAACTTTACCGCTGATAGTGTCCTCAATAGCAACGCCCATATTAGGTGATAAGCGTAAAGAAACATTCTGGTTTAAGGTTTTACTCAAATATTGAGTGAGGGGTTTAAGCCGCTTGTACATTTCAGCTGGAATGTCCATTGCAACTGAACCTAAAATAAGTGTTTTGTTTTTTGCCGTGTTGCTGAGTACTTGTGTTGAGAAAAGAATACAAAACAAAAGGGTAACTAAACGCTGTATCATGAAGTGGCTTGCTACTTTAAGTGGATTATTTTTTATTAATATCATCATAATGGGTAACGGCATTTCTGCCATTTTCTTTACTATAATAAAGGGCGATATCGGCAAAATGGTATAATTTGTCGGCGTAATCTTTAAAATTTTCAGCGGTTAAGGTTGCAATGCCGGAACTGACGGTAAGGCGAATGGTTTTATGTGCAATGGGGATAGCGAGTTCCTGAATGGTCTTACGTAACATTTCGGCAATTTCAATGGTGGTATTTTTGTCTGCACGCTTACAAATAACAACAAATTCCTCACCGCCAATTCGGCAAACGATATCGGTTTTACGAATTCGATTTCTTAAAACCGCCGCTATCTCTTTTAGAACATCATCGCCGAGGGAGTGGCCATGGGCATCATTGATGGCCTTAAAAAAATCGATGTCGATAAGAATAATACTTACTGTATCGCCATGCCTATGGGTTAAGCTAATTTCTTTTTCTAAGTGTTCTTCAAAGTAACGGCGATTATATAAATTAGTTAAATCATCAGTAATAGCCAGTTTTAGAAATTTGTCACTCATCTGCTGTAGCTCTTTTTGTTGAGCCTGCAGTTCGTTGAAGCTTTGTTGTAGTTTCTGGTCTGCACTGTCAACACGCGATTGTAACTGGCGATTAGCATCGTTAAGTTGCTGGCTTAGAGCATTGAACTGTGTGGCCAGCTGCCCGAATTCATCGTTGCTGGGGATGGGGATCAAGTTGGCCATGTTGTTGTCGCTGGTCGTGCTCAGTGATTTTGAAATGGTGCGTACCGGGCGAATGACAATATAGGATAAGGCAAGAAATTCACCAAAGAGAATAATCAGGGTAATCAATATTTCGCGTTTCAGGTATTTAAAGCGTTGTGAATCAATATGCTTAAGTGCAAGGCCGGTATTAATACCAAGGGTGAGCCTGCCTAATTTATCATTATCCAGTTTTATATCGGCATTAAAGAGTTTCATGCGGCTGCTGTCCTGAATCAGTGTGCCGGTTTGTGACATTATTTTGCCGCTATTGTTAACGACTTTGGCATAGCCCACTTCATCAGAAAAAGTAATTTCTCTTAATAGCAAATCAATAGTGCGGTAATCGTAGCCAACGACACTGTAGGCAAGTGATTTGGAAACAAAACGTGTAATATCATTGCCGCGGTTGTTTATTTCTTTCAGGATGCGTTGTTTTTCTTCATTCAGGCTAAACCAGCTGCTAATAGACAGTGTTGTGGCCAGTACCAGTACCAGCATTAAAAGTACTTTTTGCCGTATGCCAAAGCGGATAAAGGATGTGGGGGGAAATTTCAAAACAGTATTGCAC
Source organism: Gammaproteobacteria bacterium (assembly GCA_003232015.1). The sequence goes on along the minus strand of QIKU01000036.1, from coordinate 4,345 downwards.
AGCCGTTAGTTGTCGTTATAATCCTTATATAATATATCGGCAAAATACGGGGCAGCTTTAACTTTTCAATTAAGCTTAACTTGTTGTTTTTTTTACCATTCAAGCAAAATCCACTGGTTGACATTGGCTTTTTTAACATCGACCTCGGTTGCATCTAAAATGCCGTCGCCGTTGCTGTCATACATGTAATATGGTTTGCCTTTTTTGGGTGTAATTTTGGCATAGCGGAGTTTGCCGTTGACGCGCACTTCTTCAACAATGGCATCTTTTTTCTGGATAATGGTGATATCGGTGTCGTGACCTGAAGGGACCGAGCTATCCCGTTTCTGTTGTGCTTCATCGGCGAGCTGGTTATCGGTGGGTGGTGGTGTGCCGTCGGTTGAATAAGCGGGTGTGGTGATGACCAGACTTAAGCTAAGCAGTGCAGAATAATAAAATAGCTTCATTGGGTTTATCCTTAAGAATGTAGTTGTTTACGTCTTTGATTAAAGCAGTGAAATTTTCTCTGCATCTTCATGTGATGGTTCAAAACCGACTTCTTCGTAATGTTTAAAGATAGCTTCGAGAATTTCCTCTGGGCTGTCAATGATCTGCATTAAGTCGAGGTCTTCGGGGTTCACCGTGCCTTCGGTCACCATGGTATTTTTTATCCAGTCGATTAAGCCTTCCCAAAAAGGACGGTGCACCAGAATAATGGGGATTTTTCGGGTTTTGCCAGTTTGCACCAGGGTTAAAATTTCGGCCAGTTCATCTAGCGTGCCAAAGCCGCCAGGCATTACCACATAGGCAGAGGCGTACTTTACAAACATTACTTTGCGCGAAAAAAAATGCCGGAAAGTGAGCGATATATCCTGAAAACCATTGCCGGATTGTTCGTGCGGAAGCTGAATATTTAAGCCTACACTGGGTGACTTGCCTTCATAGGCACCCTTATTGGCTGCCTCCATAATGCCAGGGCCGCCGCCACTGACTACGGAAAAGCCCGCATCGGATAGTGTTCGGGCAATGTCCACGGTCAATTGGTAATACGGGTGGTCGGTTTTGGTGCGTGCAGAACCAAAGATGCTGACTGAGGGGCTAATCTTAACCAGCCGCTCAAAACCTTCAACAAATTCAGCCATAATCTGGAAAATTTTCCAGGATTCGCGTGTTAACTGGGTATCATTGACCGGGTTTAAGCCAGGGTGGAGAATTTTATTTGCTTTAGTCATTTGCGGTCTTTTTATTATGGGTTTATTTAAAAGTATAGTGTGTATTTGAAATTGCGCTTAAATTATATAATTTGGCAATTAAATTTAATACATGGGCTGCTGACAGCGTAGAATACAGATTTAATTCCAACTCAACTCAAATTAAAGATAAATATGTAAGATAAGTTATGGCAGCCAAAAAAACTAAAAGTTCAGACATTAAACAAAGCGCACCTTTTATCCTGGTCGACGGTTCATCGTATTTATTTCGCGCTTACCATGCGATGCCGGACTCATTTAAAAATTCCAAAGGTGAAGCCACCGGCGTTATTTATGGTGTTACCAATATGATCCGTAAATTGCTGGCCGACTATGCGCCCAGTCATATTGCCGTGGTCTTTGACGCTAAGGGTAAAACCTTTCGGCATAAAATGTATAAGGAATATAAAGCGAATCGCCCGCCGATGCCAGATGATTTACGTGAACAAATTCAACCAGTGCACTCTATTGTTGAAGCGATGGGCCTACCTTTGATTTGTGTGAGCGGCGTTGAAGCCGACGATGTGATTGGCACCCTTGCACAACAAGCCAGCGAGTTAGGTATGGAAACGATTATTTCGACCGGTGATAAAGACATGGCGCAACTGGTGAATGAGCATGTCAGTTTAATTAATACCATGAGCGATGCTTTTAGTGACATTGAGGGCGTTAAAGAAAAATTTGGCGTGGCACCAGAACAGATCATCGACTACCTTGCATTAATGGGTGACAAAGCGGATAACATTCCGGGTGTGCCTAAGGTGGGGCCTAAGACTGCAGCGAAGTGGTTAGATACTTACGGCTCGATTGATAATATCATTGAACACGCCGATGAGATCAAAGGCAAGGTAGGTGAAAGCCTGCGAGAAAATTTACAACAACTGCCTTTGTCAAAAGAACTCACCACGATTAAGTGTGATGTTGAACTGGACTGCACACCTCAAACTTTAGTGCATGCCGAGCCGGACATTGAAACCTTACGCGAGCTGTTTAGCCGTTACGATTTTAAAAGCTGGCTGGCACAGCTTGATGACAGTAATGGCAGCAGCCAGACGGCTAAAGATAAAACATCGCAAAAAGCAGAAGTAAAAACTCAGTACGATAAAGTCTTAACCGATAAACAACTTAACGGCTGGTTAAAAAAATTAAAAACCGCCGAGGTGTTTGCTTTTGATCTGGAAACGACCAGTTTAAATTATATGCAGGCAGAAGTTGTCGGCCTGTCTTTTGCTATCGAAGCCAACAAGGCAGCCTATGTGCCGTTAGCGCATTGTTATGAAGATGCGCCTCAACAACTGGATAGAGACAAGGTGCTTGCGCTGTTTAAGCCTTTATTGGAAGACAAAAACACCGCTAAGCTCGGACAGAACTTAAAATACGATATGAGTGTTCTGGCGAATTACGATATAAACATGCAGGGTATCGCCTTTGATACCATGCTGGAATCCTATGTGCTGAACAGTGTCGCAAGTCGACACGACATGGACACACTTGCATTAAGGCATTTAGATAAATATACCATTCATTTTGAGGATATTGCTGGCAAAGGTGCCAAACAAATTACCTTTGATTACATTGATATTGATAAAGCAACGGAGTATGCCGCAGAAGATGCCGATATCACTTTACAGTTGCATCAAACACTCTGGCCACAGTTGCAAGCCGTGGCGTCATTAGAAAATGTTTTTAAGACACTCGAAATGCCATTACTGCCGGTATTGTCGCGTATGGAACGGCGCGGTGTGTTGCTCGATACTAAAGCATTAGCAATGCAAAGCACGCAATTAACTAAGCGCATTACTGAACTGGAAGCGCAAGTGCATATCCTGGCGGGTGAAGAATTTAATTTAGGTTCACCAAAGCAGTTACAGAAAATATTATTTGAAAAATTAGGGTTGCCGGTTATATCTAAAACACCCAAAGGCCAGCCATCCACCGCCGAGTCGGTGTTAGTTGAGCTGGCGCACGATTATGAATTGCCAAAGCTGCTGTTAGAGTATCGTTCACTGTCAAAATTAAAATCAACCTATACCGATAAGTTACCGAGGATGATCGATGCCACTACCGGTCGGGTACACACCTCATACCATCAGGCAGTAGCGGCAACTGGTCGGTTATCATCCACTGAGCCGAACCTACAAAATATTCCGGTGCGAACTGAGGAAGGCCGACGTATTCGTAAAGCCTTTATTACCCGGCCGGGTTATAAAATGCTAGCGGCGGATTATTCGCAAATTGAATTACGTATCATGGCGCACTTGTCTGAGGACAAGGGTTTATTAAATGCCTTTGAAAATGGGATTGACGTACATAGTGCCACGGCCGCTGAAGTCTTTGGTGTTGACGTTGATGCAGTCAGTAAAGAACAACGTCGACGCGCTAAAGCGATAAACTTTGGTTTGATTTACGGCATGTCCGCTTTTGGCTTAGCCAAGCAACTTGATATTGAACGCCATCAGGCGCAATCATACGTTGACTTATATTTTGAGCGTTACCCTGGTGTAAAAGACTATATGGAGCGCACCCGCAAAGTGGCGAGTGAGCAAGGATATGTTGAAACCGTTTTAGGGCGGCGGCTTTATTTACCTGATATTAATGCGCGCAACGCAATGCGCCGCCAGTATGCTGAACGCACCGCGATTAATGCACCCATGCAAGGCACCGCAGCCGATATCATTAAACTCGCGATGATCAAACTGGATCAGCAGTTAGAAAGCTCGACTCTGGACTGCGCCATGCTAATGCAGGTGCACGATGAACTGGTTTTTGAAGTAAAAGAAAAGGATTTAGATGCAGCGCAGGAAATGATTAACAAAGCCATGGTTGAAGCCGTTTCACTTAACGTGCCGTTAGTGGTGGATGTGGGCATTGGTAATAACTGGGATGAAGCGCATTAGGGGCTGTTAAATATTTTTTGATAAGGGTGGAACTTATTGTCGGGGTGCCAGTCTTACTTTTTACATATGCTAGGCATATCTCTTCCGCCAACTCCCTCAGTTATTTTGGCGGATGTTAAATAGCCGGTTCCCCAAGCCGGCGAACTTGACCTCGGTTAAACATCCCCCCATAGATGAACCGAGGTTTTTTTTATTCTGCGGATGCTGAGAGCCTGGATT
>QIKU01000191.1 GCA_003232015.1 Gammaproteobacteria bacterium | reverse complement strand
ACTTAAGATCTTTTACTTCTGCATCCAGTGCATTGTTACGTTCTTTTATTCTTGCGTTTTGTCGTTGTTGTAACTTTATTGTTTCTTCCAGGTTATAGAAAAATAAAAGCCCGTCATTGCGAGCGATAAACCAATTATTTAAATTATATTTAAATGGCCTGGAACTTTGTAAATAATGAACGATTCAACAAGCACACCCAAAATATGGGCCATTATACCCGCAGCGGGTATCGGTAGCCGTGTCGGCGCAGCGATGCCTAAACAATACATCCGCGTCAATGGGCGCAGTGTTATTGAACATACGCTGGATAAACTGGCAGCATGCAATGTTTTCACTAAAATTATTGTTGCACTGTCGGCAGACGATGAATATTTTATCAACTTATCGACCGTGAAAGGACACCCTATTCAGATTGTAGAAGGGGGCGCTGAACGCAGTGACTCGGTTTTATCTGCCTTAGAATATTTAAAGACAATAGCCGATGAAAACGATTGGGTGTTAGTTCACGATGCTGCACGCCCTTGTGTGCCGGTTGATGATGTGATGCGTTTAATTGCAAAACTTAAAACACATGAAGTGGGTGGGATTTTAGGTTTACCAGTGCGTGATACAATGAAACGCGTATCCAGTAATAAGTCGTCACAGGAAATTCAGTTGACGGAAAATAGAGAAAATCTCTGGCATGCTTTAACACCACAAATGTTCCGGATCGGCATATTGCATAAAGCATTAATTGAATGTCAGAATAAAAAAATAGTTGTAACCGATGAAGCCTCTGCAATAGAACAGATAGGCTTAAAACCGGTTATGGTTGAAGGCCGCAGTTGCAATATTAAAATAACGCAACCGGATGATTTGCAGTTAGCTGCGTTTTATTTGGGGCAGCAAGAGTTAACTTAATTTACAGGTATAAAAATGGATATTAGAATTGGCAATGGATTTGATGCGCATAAGTTTGATGATGCGGTTAATCATGGCGATGCAATAATATTAGGTGGCGTGAGTATTCCTTATGCAAAGACTTTGCTGGCGCATTCAGATGGTGATGTGGTTTTGCATGCTTTGTGCGATGCAATCTTAGGTGCGTTAGCGCTGGGGGATATAGGAAAGCACTTCCCTGATACCAGCGATGAATTTAAAAATGTTGATAGCCGTATTTTATTGCGCCATGTCGTGGTTTTAATGAAAGCCGACAATTATCAAATACAAAATATCGATGTCACCATTATTGCACAAAGCCCAAAAATGACACCTCATATAGGTAGTATGAAAAAGAACATTGCAAAAGATTTACAAACTGATAAATCAAACGTGAACATTAAGGCAACCACAACCGAAGGCATGGGGTTTATCGGCCGAGGCGAAGGCATTGCCGTTCAAGCCTGTGTGTTGCTCAAAAAATAATTGATGGCCTGTTTTAATAATGTCAGAACACGTCTCAACATTGGCTTATGCTTACGGCATGCCGACAGCCTTTGGGCAGATAAAGCAATCTCCGTCAGACTTTGTCGTAACCGAACAGCTTAGCTTTGAACCCTCTGGTGAGGGTGAACATTTATTTTTATTCATTAAGAAAGTTGGTTTAAATACTTTAGATGTTTGTGAGAGAATCGCAAAACATTTTCATATCCATCCGCGTAATATTGCCTACGCAGGTTTAAAAGATAAAAACGCCATTACCACACAATGGTTTTGCTTCCCTTTCCCGATAAAATCAACGCTTAATTTTAAGGGGTTGGAGTCCGAGTCAATCGTCGTTGTTGATGCTGTTCGAAATACAAAAAAATTAAAGCGGGGGGCAATCAAAGAAAATAAATTTGAAATAACTCTGCGAAATCTGAATGGCGAACTTAGTAGTATTGAAGAACGCATTCAGTTAGTAAAGGAACAGGGCGTACCTAACTACTTTGGTGCGCAGCGTTTTGGACATAATGATAGTAACCTGGTTAATGCGAAAAAATTATTTAGTGGGAAAATAAGATGTAGTCGAAACAAAAAAAGCATATATATTTCTGCTGCTCGCAGTTTTTTGTTTAATGAAATACTTTCACAACGCGTAAAAGACAAAACGTGGAATACATTGCTGGATGGTGATGTCGCAACATTAAATGCAAGTCGTAGTTTTTTTGCAATTGGATCTGTTGATACAGAGTTACATGCAAGATTAAAAAAAGGCGACATCCATCCGGGTGCTGCTTTGTGGGGTAAAGGCAATTTAACTGCGCAGTTTAAGGTAAAAGAATTAGAAGAAAAAATAATAAATTCCAATCTGGCGTTTGCCGATGGCCTGGTAAAACAAGGATTGCAACAAGATCGTCGTGCAACACGACTTTTTGTGAGCGATTTAACATACAAATTATGTGCCAATGATTTAATCTTAAGTTTTAATTTAGTAAGCGGCAGTTATGCAACATGCGTATTAAGAGAGATACTTACTCTGCTTGATGCAGAGTAAGCATCCTTTATATGCCGATAGCAAGTGTATTTAAATTCCAAATGAAATGGCTATTTACTTAACTATTGAATTCAGCCGTGTATTTATGTTTACGTTTCTAGCGTAGGCATTGGTGGGAAGCCGGGTTTGCTCAATGGGTTAACCGTGTATGGTTAAATAATAAGCATGGGTTAACCCATGCTTATATCACTTTGTTGCATTTGCTGTTGCGTTGAGTAAAATAGGTCACAAAAATAAAAAAAGAAAATTTAGAATAATTCTAAAAAGCACGGAGCGTAAATTCTTTATAAAAAACGCGGTTCTATGAAATATACCATTGTTAAGCAATTCAACGGCAATATCTGTAGTGGTTACATTTTAAATTATTAAATAAAAAGAGGACTTTTATAATGATTTTTTCACGATCCATAAAGTATTTTTTGGTAATAGTATCGAGCGTTTTTTTAACGGGTTGTCTTGGCACCATGCCTAGCCTTGGTGGCGGTTCCGGAAACACGGTTACAGGCGGTGCTGCAGGGGGTTCGAGTAGTAATAAAAACAGCCAGCTTGAAAGTTGTGATAAAACCTTAGGCACGTTACGAATATTTGAAGACCAAAGCCTGGCATGGTGGGGGAATTATCGTCGCTATTATCCAAAACTAGGCTCGACAGTGCCTGTTATTCGCACGATGATTCAACAGTCTAATTGTTTTGTTATTGTAGAGCGTGGTAGAGCAATGCAAGCCATGCAAAGTGAGCGTCAACTTATGCAGTCTGGCGCGCTTCGTGGTAACAGTAATATGGGGCGTGGGCAAATGGTTGCGGCCGATTATACGTTGAGCCCATCAGTGACGTTTCAACAGAGCAACCTAGGTAAAATGTCGGGAGCTGCACGAAAATTATTACCGGGTTCATGGTTTAGTTCCACTTCTATTGGCGCTAAAAGTAATGAAGCTTCAACAACACTTCTTATGATAGATAATCGCTCTGGCGTTCAGGTTTCGTCTTCTGTTGGCAGTGCCAAGAACTATGATTTTAGCATTAGTGGTTATTCATGGGGTGGCAAAGGCTGGGGTGGTGCAAGTGCATTTACCAAGACAGCTGAGGGTAAAGTCATTATTGCTGCGTTTGCTGACTCATATAACCAGATGGTGAAAGCACTACGAAATTACAAACCACAGGTTGTGAAGGGTGGTTTAGGTACTGGTGGCGCGCTGGCTGTTGATGGTGCAAAAAGAGCTACTCCCCCTAAACCTCAACCTCAACAAAAACGCCATTCTACTTCGCGACAGTCTGTTGCTGTAAAAAGTAATAGCCGTTTAAATGTTTCGAGTAGTGGCTCGACTCATGTTTCTGTTGACGCTTATGATGCTTCGGCATTAAATGATTATTATAAGGCGTTAAAAGAAGCAGTGAAGAACCTGTCTAAGTTTTCAAGCATGGGGCCAGGGCAAATTAAGGCAATGAGTCAATATAATACAACGGGAATTAATTTGTGGACTATGTTGTGGTCAAGTAGTTTTTCTGGTGAATTTGAAACGTCTAAAATCGAACTGGAATCATGGCCTTTAGATGCAAGAAAAAAAGGCTGGAATATCTTAGGGCGAAAAATTAAAAAATATAATAAACTTTTCTATAAGCACCGTAAATCAATCCTGGCGAGTAAAGACGTAACAGAAGATGTTCGAAGAAGGCTTAATGATGTTGAACTTGTAACAGAAAAAAGTCTTTTTGCTGAATAGCTGAGTAAAGATTAATTTACGATAAACTAAAAAAGGCCGGTATTTTACCGGCCTTTTTTGTTTCTGGAAATTAAGTGTTCGATGCCAAACATTGAAGCTCGTATTTATTGCGGTAATTCTTAGTTCGTAGCCCGGATGAAATAAAATGTAATCAGGGAAGGCACTTAAATCCACGAGTTTTACGGTGCTATACAAATATATACTTTATTTCGAGTAAGAAACCTTTATTTATGCGTACTTTTCAGTAATACGTATATAGCCCCCGTTCCACCATCACAAGGTCTTGCCGAACAAAAAGCTAGAATCTCATCACGCTGCTGTAACCAATGGTTCACTAATGTTTTAAGCACGGGTATTTTACCGGGGGAGCCATGGCCTTTGCCGTGAACAATGCGAACTTGCTTTAAATGATTGCTGGCACAGTAGTGTAAAAACTCAACCACGGCTTCGCGCGCTTCTTTTTTTGTTAGCTGGTGTAAATCCAGTTCGGCCTGAATACTCAGTTCACCACGTTTTAGTCGTTTAATCACTTTGTGTTGTAAACCACTGCGTGCAAAAAACAGTTCATCGCCAGTTGCAATGCTGGTGAGGTCGTCAGGTTCACTTAGCATGTCGATCAGCACTTGCTGGTTATCCTTCAGTGTTTGTTTTGGGCGGGTAGAGGGTTTGGTTTTTTTGTGCTGAACACGGCTAGACTGCTCAATGGGGTTGACACCCTTCATTGCTTCGCGAAAGTCATCGTTGTTGTTATCTGTTGTCATTATTTGCGCACAGGGTTTGTGTTAAAACAAAAGGGTACACTAGCGTCGCAAGAGAGCAAAGTGTAATTTAAAATAAAGAACAGTTTTTGTATTTCTGCTCGAACAAACCCCGTATTTCACGTATAGTTGGCTCTTTATTATGCAACTAATGCATTGAAAGAGCAGGTTTTTTAACGAGTGCATATAATAATAAGCAACGATGATGGTTATGCGGCAGCAGGTATTACTGCGCTTGCAGAAGGCCTGGGTGAACTGGCTGAATTAACGGTGGTCGCTCCCGACCGGGATCGTAGTGGCGCCAGCAATTCTCTTACGCTTGAACACCCAATTCGGGCAACCGAAATGCCCAACGGTTTTTTTCGTGTGGATGGAACCCCTACAGACTGTGTGCATTTAGCCATTACCGGTTTAATCAAAACCGAGGCGGATATGGTGGTATCCGGGATTAATGCCGGTGCTAATTTAGGCGATGACGTGCTTTATTCCGGCACGGTTGCAGCCGCAATGGAAGGCCGTTTTCTGGGGTTGCCATCGTTGGCGGTTTCTTTGCTTGGGCCGGAGTTTAAGCATTTTGACACAGCGGTCAAGGTGGTTAAAATGCTGATTGCGGATATTCATTTATCAGACTTACCGGTTGATACCTTATTGAATGTGAATGTACCGGATTTACCCTGGGAAGACATTGCTGGTTTACAGGCAACACGGCTTGGACATCGGCATAAAGCCGAGCCGGTTATTAAGTCCCAGGATCCACGCGGACGCAATATTTACTGGGTAGGCCCACCCGGAAAAGAAAAAGATGAAGGTGAGGGTACAGACTTTTATGCGGTTAAACATCACTGTGTCTCCATTACACCAATTAAAGTTGACTTAACCCGCCACGATACGGTTTCGACGGTTGCGAACTGGTTAAAAAAAATTTAATGAGCAACAAATTAAATAAGAGAAAATTAAATGCCTGCCGTTAATATTCAGGGTATAGGTATGACATCACAACGTACCCGTGATCGCCTTATTGAACGCTTACGCACGAAGGGTATTAAAGATGAAAATGTGCTGGAAGTGATGCGTAACACGCCACGACATATTTTTATGGACGAAGCGCTGGCCAGCCGTGCCTATGAAGACACCGCCTTACCCATTGGCAGCGGGCAAACGATTTCACAGCCTTATATTGTAGCGCGCATGACCGAAGTTTTACTGGCCGGTAACAAGCGCCTGGGCAAGGTACTGGAAATTGGAACGGGTTCTGCCTACCAAACGGCGATTCTGGCACAACTTGCTGAACAGGTTTTTAGTATTGAACGTATCCAGCATTTTATTCCACGGGCGAAAAAAATACTGGCGATGCTGGAAGTTCGCAATGTTAATCTAAAACATTATGATGGCTATAAAGGCTGGGCAAGTTTTGCACCCTACGATGCCATTATAGTAACCGCAGCACCCGATGAGGTGCCACTTGAGCTATTGCACCAGCTAGCCGACGGCGCTCGCCTTGTTATTCCAAGCGGTGAACAAGGTCGGCAGCAACTATTATGTATTACCCGTGAGGGTGATGAATTTATTACGCAAAACCTCGATATGGTGAGTTTTGTTCCCTTGGTAAAAGGCACCCGATTGTGAAGATGTTTTCGTATATGTATGACCGCGCTCTGGTTTATTCCAAACACCCTAAAGCGCCGCTTTATTTGTCTATTTTAAGTTTTATTGAATCCTCTTTTTTCCCTTTTCCTCCACCGGATGTGATGCTGGCGCCAATGTGTTTGGCCAACCGCAAAAAAGCCTGGCATTATGCATTTTTAACCACGGTGGCGTCGGTATTGGGCGGCTTGTTTGGCTATTTAATTGGTGTTTTTGCTTTTGAAATGGCCGAGCCCATTATTAAGTCGGTCGGTTACTGGGACAAGTTTGAACTTATTAAATCCTGGTTTCTAGAGTGGGGTATCGGGGTTGTTTTTATTGCCGGTTTTTCGCCTATACCTTATAAGTTAATCACTGTGGCGTCTGGAGTGGTGGGGATGGCATTGATTCCTTTTATTCTTGCATCGATTGTCGGCCGGGCTGCACGTTTTTATCTGGTAGCAGGCTTGATATATTTAGGTGGTGAAAAAATGGAGGCAAGCCTGCGTAAACATATTGATACATTGGGCTGGGGCATGGTTGCTATTATTGTTATCGCGTATTTTATTTTGAGAAGTTAATGCATAAAAGCCAATATTTAAAGATTGTTTATTTGCTATCAATAAGTATTAGCCTAGTAGGTTGTTCACAGTATTTAAAATCATATGTGAAAACACCGGCCTCGCAGTCTAAAAAGGCACTCTACCAGCCACCTAAATTTCATCGGGTAAAAAAGGGTGAAACACTGTATTCGATTGCCTGGTTTTATGGTTATGACTATCGCCAAATTGCGCTGTGGAATGACATTGATTACCCCTATCTGATCAAGCCGAACCAGGCGATTCAGCTTTACCCGTCCTTAGTGAGACGTGCATCACAAAACACCCGTGTTACCCATTCAAAAAAGACGCTGTCAAAGCAGGAAAAGGCACGTCACGCGCATCGTAAGACTGAGCGGCAAGCAAAAAGAAGCGTCCACCGCAAAACAACTAAACCTAAGCAAACACATAAAACCTCAAAGCCGAACTATGCTTCCAATATTAAGTGGCTCTGGCCTGTTCGAGGTAAAATCGTGCATCGTTTTGGCGTAAAACGTGGTAAAAAAGGGATTGGAATTTCAGGTAAACGCGGGCAGCGAATTGTAGCTGCAGCCGCCGGTAGAGTTGTGTATAGTGGCAGTGGTTTGCGAGGCTATGGACAGCTTATTATTATTAAACATAACGATACCTATCTTAGTGCCTATGCCAATAACAAAAAAATATGGGTAAAAGAGCAACAAAAAGTAAAGTTAGGGCAGCATATTGCCGATATGGGTAGTAATGGGGTAAAAAATCCAATGTTACATTTTGAAATACGTAAGAATGGAAAGCCCGTTAACCCGGTTCGTTACTTACCCAGGTGATTATAAAGCTGAAATAATGATTATCAGTTAAGTTAATGAATATGGAAAAAAATAATAAACAAAAACAGGATGGAAACTCAATGGATGCGACTGATGTAGATGCAACAATCGATGTAAACCTTGAAGATGATATGGAAGAAACAGAACTGGATCTTGGAAGTGATACTGTTGCTGAAAAAGTTAAAGAAGAAAACACAAAATTTGCAGCGGGCTCGGTTTCGAACGGGCAGCTTGATGCAACACGTATTTACCTGAGCGAAATAGGCTTCTCGTCATTATTAACCGCCGAAGAAGAAGTTTTTTACGCCCGCAAATCTTTAAAAGGGGATGAAAAATCCCGTGCTAAAATGATTGAATGCAACCTTCGTCTGGTAGTAAAAATTGCCCGGCGTTACCTGAACAGGGGGTTGGCTTTACTGGACTTAATCGAAGAAGGTAATTTAGGTTTAATCCGCGCGGTTGAAAAATTTGACCCTGAACGGGGCTTTCGTTTTTCAACTTATGCCACCTGGTGGATCCGTCAAACCATTGAGCGGGCCATTATGAACCAGACCCGTACTATTCGTTTACCCATTCACGTCGTTAAAGAAATTAATATCTACTTACGTGCCGCACGGCACTTAGCACAAACACTCGACCATGAGCCCAGCCCCGAAGAAATCGCTGAAATGCTGGATAAGCCCATTGCTGACGTAAAACGCATGCTGGGTTTAAATGAACGTATTACCTCGGTTGACTCGCCTATTGGCCCCGATGGTGAAAATTCATTGCTTGATGCAATTCCCGATGACGCTAATAATGATCCTGTCTTGTTGCTTCAGGATAAGGATGTTAAAGACAATCTGGATGCCTGGCTGGAAAAACTGACCGACAAACAGCGAGAAGTGGTTGAACGCCGCTTTGGTATTCATGGCCACGATATTTCCACTTTAGAAGAAGTGGGGAACTCCATTGGGGTGACGCGCGAACGTGTACGTCAAATCCAGATAGAAGCTTTACGCAAGCTGCGAGAAATACTGGAGAGCGAAGGCTTTTCGGGGGATGCTCTTTTCAAGGAACAGTAATTTGGCATTCTCACTATCCGTGAAAACACCCAATAAAATCCACTGTTAGACTCCGGAAATTCTTATACACTCGAGTTATTACAATCTCAATAAGCAGGTGTTTATAGCCTCTATGCGGCTTAATATTGTTGAAATTACTCATTTTCACTCTATAATGTAGTATATACATCATTATATTAAAGGTGTTCATATGAGAGCAGCAATTAAACCCGTTTTAACTGAAGAAAAGGTGCTTGCAAAGGCTTTTACTAATGCGGGAAAGGCGTTAGGGGTCTCCCAGGCTGAATTAGGGCGGATTATTGGTAAAGATCGCAGTAATTTCCGCCATGGTCTCGATCCAAAAACAAAGTCAGGTGAATTAGCGCTATTATTTATACGCTGCTACCGCAGCTTGTTTGCACTGGTGGGTGGCGAGGCCAAAGATATGCAGCACTGGATGCAGACCGAAAACACGCATACAGGTGGTGTGCCGAGTGAGCAGATAAAAACGGTAACCGGCTTAGCCTATGTGGTGGAATACCTTGACGCTATCCGTGCTAAAGTTTAAACACCGAATTACACGTTAAGTCTTAAAAATTTAAAGATATGGATATCTGGTCTCTCGCGCAAAAACATATCACCACCATTAGCGATGATTTTGTGCGCATAGTGGAAAGCCAGCAACAAATCGCGACAACCCGTATTGTGGACTCGCTTGAAGAGCAGGCTATTTTAGAGTCACTTTTAGAAACAACCAAGCCAACAGTTATCGACAATACTGACCACCTGCACTACTTATTTTCTACCCCGTTTCGTTATCCCCCTTTAAAGTATGGTTCACGCTTTGGCACACGGTTTGAACCGAGTTTATTGTATGGTTCTAAAACCATCGAAACACTGCTTATTGAATGCAGTTATTATCGTTTTTTGTTCTGGAACGGGATGGTTGAGCCGCCTAAGTCCAAAAAATTCATTACTGAGCATACGGTGTTTGCTGGGCGGTATTATTCTCAACAAGGTTTGCGGCTACACGATGCTTCTTTTTATGCGCACACGGATGTTTTGCGTCACCAGGCTAATTATGCGGCTACACAGGTATTAGGGCGCGCTATGCGTGAAGCAGGAATCGAAGCTTTTGAATATTATTCGGCACGGGACGCAAAAAAAGGTATTAATATCGGGCTTTATACCACTAATGCCTTAATCGTAAATGAGCCTTTATATAAGAGTCAGTGGATATGCAGTACCACGGCGAATAATGTGCGGTTTTCCAGTCGGGATGACAGTAAGGTGTATGGTTTTAATATCAATGAATTTAAGGTGGATGGGCGCTTACCGTCGGCCGCTATCTAAATTATTAGTAACCCTGCCACGACAAAGCGGTTTTCGGAAACCAGAACATTAAAGGTGCGGCAGGCGGAGGCGGTGTTCATCACTTCAACGCCAATACCAGCCTGGTGAAAAGACTGTAGTGCCTGCTGTTCAGGGAATGTCAGGTTTTTGCCGGTACCAAGAATAACCAGTTCGGGTTTCTGTGATATTAGCGGTTTAAAGCTTTCCAGTGACCATTCACTGACAGTGCTATATCGCCATTGCTCGATAATCTGGTTGGGGGTGAGTATAAAACTGTGCTTCATGGACTGGATACGATTACCGGCCGTTTCGTTGTCCCCGTTTGTTTCCAGGTTGCCGGAAAGGGCAATATTGATCTCGCCACTGTTATAACTTTGGATTGCCAGTTTGTGGGTGGTTTCCAGATTAAATTGCGTCATGCGTTAATCTTCCTTTCCTTCAATTTATTGAAAAACAACGTTTTATGTTGAGGCGATTTTACGGCATAATGCGTCGTTTATTCTATTTATCCGCAAATTTTTGCAAAATAACAGGTTATCAGGCTTTGATTGAAGATTTTCCACGAATAAATCGGCTTCCCCCCTATGTTTTTAACATTGTTAATGAGTTAAAAGCTGCGGCACGGGCGCGTGGCGAAGATATTATTGATTTTGGGATGGGTAATCCGGATCAACCAACGCCTAAACACATTGTTGACAAACTAGTGGAAGTGGCGCAGCGTCAGGACACGCACCGTTATTCGTTGTCGCGGGGTATTCCACGTTTACGCCGGGCAATTTGCAAGTGGTATAAATCCCGTTTTGATGTGGATTTAGATCAGGAAACCGAAGCGATTGTCACCATTGGCTCGAAAGAGGGTTTAGCTCATCTGGCGATGGCAACGGTGGGGCCGGGCGATGCGGTACTGGTGCCCAACCCAGCGTACCCCATCCATCCCTATGGTTTTATTATTGCCGGTGCTGATATTCGCCATGTGCAAATGACGCCGGACACCGACTTTTTCGAAGAGCTTGAAAAAGCGATTAAAGATTCCTGGCCAAAGCCAAAAATGCTGGTGCTGAACTTCCCCGGCAACCCAACCACCCAATGTGTGGAGTTGGACTTTTTTGAAAAAGTGGTGGCGATAGCCAAAGAACATGAGATTTGGGTAGTACATGATTTAGCCTATGCCGATATTGTTTTTGACGGTTATAAAGCACCCTCTATTTTACAAGTACCTGGTGCGCGCGAAGTGGCTGTTGAATTCTTTTCCTTATCGAAAAGTTACAATATGCCGGGTTGGCGAGTCGGCTTTATGGTGGGTAATTCAATACTGGTGGCAGCACTTGCCAGGATGAAGTCGTATTTAGATTATGGCATGTTCACGCCCATTCAGGTTGCTGCGATTGCCGCATTAGAAGGGCCGCAAGAATGTGTTGCGGAAATCAGCGAAATGTACCGTAAGCGCCGTGACGTTTTATGTGAGGGTTTATGTGCATTGGGCTGGCAAGTTGAAAAGCCAAAAGCGACCATGTTTGTCTGGGCACCTATTCCAGAACAATATAAACATTTAGGTTCGTTAGAGTTTTCAAAGTTATTGTTAAAAGAAGCGAAAGTCGCGGTCTCACCTGGTATTGGTTTTGGTGATTATGGTGACAACTATGTGCGCTTTGGCTTGATTGAAAATGAACATCGCACCCGTCAGGCGATTCGTGGTATTCGGGATATGTTTAGAATAGAAGATTGAATTAAGTAATTTTTAAGATTGATATGAAAGAGGTTATGGTTTTGAAACCAGTAAAAATAGGCGTTTTAGGTTTAGGTACCGTCGGCAGTGGCACTGTTAATGTTCTGCAACGCAATGCAGATGAAATTTCTCGACGTGCAGGTCGCGGTATTGAAGTGAGTTATGCAACTGCACGCGACATTAATAAAAAGCGTGACTGTGATGTTTCTGCGATTAATGTGGTCGCTGATCCGAATGAAGTGGTGAGCAATGCCGATATTGATATTGTTGTTGAACTGATTGGCGGCGATACATTAGCAAAAGATCTGGTTTTAAAAGCAATCGAGAACGGTAAGCATGTTGTTACTGCGAATAAAGCTTTAATTGCAAAACACGGTAACGAAATTTTTGCCGCAGCACAGGCTAAAGGCGTAATGGTGGCATTTGAAGCCGCTGTTGCCGGTGGCATTCCAATTATTAAAGCCATTCGTGAAGGTTTGGCCGGTAATGCAATCGAATGGTTAGCCGGTATTATTAATGGTACGGGTAATTTTATTTTAACCGAGATGCGCGATAAAGGCCGTGACTTTGCAGACGTGTTAGCGGAAGCGCAAGCATTAGGTTATGCCGAAGCCGATCCTACTTTTGATGTTGAAGGGATTGATGCGGCGCATAAGCTCACCATTCTTGCCTCGATTGCTTTTGGTATTCCTTTACAGTTTGAAGCGGCTTATACCGAAGGCATCAGCAAAATATCGCAAGAGGATGTGACTTACGCAGAAGAATTAGGTTATCGGATTAAACATTTAGGTATTAGCCGCCGGACAGCAGAGGGTATTGAGTTGCGTGTACACCCAACGCTTATTCCTGAGCGTCGGTTAATAGCGAATGTAGACGGCGTAATGAATGCTGTTTTAGTACAGGGCGATGCCGTTGGCCCGACACTTTATTACGGTGCGGGTGCCGGTGCAGAACCCACAGCCTCGGCAGTTGTTGCTGATATTGTGGATGTGGTTCGAGTGTTAACCAGCGACCCGGATAATCGTGTGCCTCATTTAGCATTCCAGGCAGATGCCTTGTCGGATATTGCTATATTGCCGATGGAAAAAGTTGAAACAGCCTATTACCTGCGTATGCAAGCGGATGATAAGCCCGGTGTGCTGGCGGATGTTACCCGTATTTTGGGTGAAAAAGAAATCAGTATCGAAGCCATTATTCAGAAAGAGCCGATGGCCGGTTCAGATAAAGCCAATATTATTATCTTAACGCATCGTGTATTGGAAAATAATATGAACCAGGCGTTGAGTGAAGTAGAAGCGCTCAATACCATTCAAGGTGAAGTAACACGGATACGTGTTGAAAACCTGGGATAAAAAATTAAACTGTCATTGTGAGCGATAGCGTGGCAATCTGACAGTGATAGAGATTAATATAAAGCTTAGTTTTCGGAGAAAATAAAATGACCATGCGTTCTCGTTATACCGGTTTAATTGACAGATACCGTGATCGTCTTCCAGTGCATGACGATACGCGCATTATTAGTTTAGGCGAAGGTAATACACCGTTAATTCGCTTAAACAATATCCCGCGTATCATTGGCAAAGATGTCGATATCTATGTGAAGTACGAAGGTTTAAATCCAACCGGTTCTTTTAAAGATCGTGGCATGACCATGGCAGTGACTAAAGCCGTTGAAGAAGGCAGTAAAGCCATTATTTGTGCTTCAACAGGTAATACATCCGCAGCGGCAGCGGCTTATGCGGCACGCGCGGGTATTACTGCTTTTGTATTAATTCCTGAAGGTAACATTGCACTCGGCAAACTTGCGCAAGCGATGATGCACGGAGCCACCGTATTGCAAATTAATGGCAACTTTGACGTCGGTATGCAACTGGTAAAAGAAGTCGGTGAGGACGCACCTGTTACCATTGTGAACTCAATCAATCCATTCCGTTTACAAGGGCAAAAAACAGCAGCCTTTGAAATTTTAGAAGAGCTCGGCTGCGCCCCAGACTTTCATTGTATTCCGGTTGGCAATGCTGGCAACATCACTGCACACTGGATGGGTTACTCAGAATACCATGAGCATGGCATTGTAAATTCACGTCCTAAAATGGTGGGTTATCAGGCGGCTGGCTCGGCACCGTTTATGCGCGGTGAAATGGTCGATGATCCTGACACCGTTGCTACAGCCATTCGTATTGGTCACCCACAAAGTTGGGATAAAGCCTGGGTTGTTAAAGAAGAATCTGTTGGCTGGTTTGATGAATGTGTTGATGAAGAAATTTTAAAAACACAAAAACTGTTAGCCATGAACGAAGGTATCTTTTGTGAGCCAGCATCGGCAACATCATTGGCTGGTGCTTTAAAAGATATTGAAACAGGCAAGATCCCGGAAGGCAGTAAAATTGTTTGTACTTTAACGGGACACGGTTTAAAAGATCCAGATACCGCAATTAAACAAAGTGCACCAGTGCTAACCGTTAAAGCAACACGCGAAGAAGTGACTAAAGCTATTCTGGATAATATGGCGTAATTGTCCCAGGCACGTGACACTCAACAGCTCAAAATCACAACGCAAAGTTTGTCGGCGACAACAGCCTGAAACGCTCCCCGATTTCTTATCCGCACTGCCACCTATTCTTGCGCGTGTTTATAGCACACGTAATATTCAGTCGGCATTCGAGTTAGATAATTCTCTTAAAGGTTTGTTGCCTTATCAAAGTTTAAAAGGAATGGACGCTGCAGTCACTTTATTAATGGCTGCCTTGCAAGATAATGCAGCCATTATGATAGTGGGCGACTTTGATGCCGATGGCGCAACCAGTACCGTCGTTGCGATTCGTGCCTTGCGCTTAATGGGGCATTCGAATGTAACGTATTTAGTACCCAACCGTTTTAAGTATGGATATGGATTAACCCCCGAGATTGTTGATGTGGCACAACAATCGAAGCCCGATATTATTATTACCGTTGATAATGGCATTGCAAGCATAGACGGGGTTGAACGCGCTAAACAATACGGTATTAAAGTGTTAGTCACCGATCATCATTTACCAGCAGATACATTGCCGGATGCTGATGCTATTGTTAACCCTAATCAAGTGGGTGATACATTTAAGTGTAAGTCGACTGCGGGTGTTGGTGTTATTTTTTATACCATGCTGGCGTTACGTGCCGCCTTGCGGGACAGGGGCTGGTTTACAACTGAACGTCCTGAACCCAATCTGGCTGAGTTGCTGGATTTAGTTGCACTCGGTACGGTTGCCGATGTGGTGCCACTGGAACACAATAACCGCATTTTAGTTGCACAGGGCATTGCACGCATTCGGGCGGGTAAAGTGTCTGCCGGATTGAACGCACTGATTAAAGTGGCAGGTCGAAATGCACAACAGCTAAAAGCATCGGACATGGGGTTTGCTATTGCTCCACGCATTAATGCAGCTGGTCGGCTGGAAGATATGTCGATTGGTATCGAATGTTTGCTTAGTGATGATGCCGTTCATGCTACAGCGATAGCGACCCAGCTTGATTCGTTAAACTATTCGCGGCGTGAAATTGAAGATGAGATGAAGCAGCAGGCTTTTAAACTTCTGGACGAAATATTGAAATCTGAAACAAGTAATATTGATGAGACGAACGCTGTTCCTGCTGCATTGTGTTTATATCAGCAAGATTGGCATGAAGGTGTGATAGGTATACTGGCATCGAGAATCAAAGAACATTTTCATCGCCCGGTGATTGCCTTTGCCCTAGCAAATAACGGCGCTAAAGAGGCAATGCTAAAAGGCTCTGCACGTTCTATTCAGGGCTTACATTTACGTGATGTATTAGATGAGGTTTCTAAAAAATACCCCCACTTGATTGAAAAGTTTGGTGGCCACGCCATGGCGGCAGGTTTAACGTTAAAGAAAAAAAACTTAAACGAATTTAAAAAGGCTTTTGTGCAACAAGTTGGTGCGCATTTAACCGAAGATAAACTGAAAAACATACTGCTAACTGATGGCAGTTTAAATGAGGATGAACTTAATTTGGATGTGGCTGAATTAATACAAAATGCCGGGCCATGGGGGCAGAATTTTCCTGAACCAGTATTTGAGGGGCAGTTTGCTGTTATTGAAAAACGTATCGTGGGTGAAAAACATTTGAAATTAGTATTGGGTTATTCAGCAGCCGGTTCGATGCAACAAAACACAATCGATGCGATTGCCTTTAATGTGACCGATGCAAACTGGCCGGTTAATGTTAACCGTGTGGATGCCGTTTATCGACTCGATGTAAATGAGTTTAGAGGAAATCGCACAGCGCAGTTAATGGTGGAACAGATTGAGCCTGTGGTTTAACCTTAGCGAGTATAATAAAGTAGTTATATAAAAATTTAGAGAATATAAAATGTTAGAAATTAATGCCATTAAAACTAGAATAAAAGAAATGCAACAGCGAAATCTGGTGCTTAGGGGGTATCTTTGACTTTGATCTTAAGAACGAAAGATTAATCGAAGTTGAACGAGAGTTAGAAGTGCCTGAAGTCTGGGATAAACCGGAGTATGCTCAGGAGTTAGGACGTGAACGTGCTAGTTTAGAAAAAGTCGTACACGGTTTGAAAAAAATTGAAGAGAGTCTAACCGATGCAGCTGAACTGCTTGAAATGGCGCAGGAAGAAGATGACGCGGATACCGTCGATGCAGTGATTGCTGATTTAGATGTCCAGGAAAAGATACTGGCTGATTTGGAATTTCAGCGTATGTTTTCCGGTCAGCTCGATATGAATAACACATTCCTCGATATTCAGTCCGGCTCCGGTGGCACCGAGGCACAGGACTGGGCTGATATGTTATTACGCATGTACTTACGATGGGGTGAGCGCAAAGGTTTTAAAACTGAATTAATGGAAGTCTCTGATGGTGAGGTTGCCGGTATTAAAAGTGCAACCATAAAATACACCGGTGAATATGCGTTTGGCTTGTTGCGCACCGAAACAGGTGTGCACAGGTTAGTGCGCAAGTCACCGTTTGATTCAGGCAGTCGCCGTCATACTTCCTTCGCGTCTGTTTTTGTTTATCCAGAAGTGGATGACAATATCGAAATTGAAATTAATATGTCCGATGTACGGGTCGATACCTATCGCGCTAGTGGCGCTGGTGGTCAGCATGTTAATAAAACTGATTCAGCGGTACGGCTAACCCACATTCCATCCGGTATTGTTGTACAATGTCAGAATCAACGCTCGCAACATCAGAATAAAGATAATGCGATGAAACAGCTCCGTGCAAAATTGTATGAAATGGAAATGTTGAAACAAAATGAAGACAAACAGGCAATGGAAGATTCAAAAACAGACATTGGTTGGGGTAGTCAGATCCGTTCTTATGTGCTTGACCAGTCGCGGATTAAAGATTTAAGAACCAATATAGAAACGTCTAATACTCAAGCGGTGCTTGATGGTGATATAGATAAGTTTATTGAAGCCAGCTTGAAGAGTGGTTTGTAAAGTTTAAATTAAGGCCGTCATTCTCGCCTTCGCGGGAATGACGAGAAACACAAGATACATAAACAGAGAAGCAAGATGTCAGATAATAAATTTCAAAATAACACTGAACAAACGGTTGATGAAAATAAACTTATCGTTGAGCGCCGCGAAAAATTAAAAGTCCTTCGTGAAAATGGCAATGCCTTCCCGAATGACTTTCGTCGTAATGTGGTTGCCGGAGAACTGCATGCCGAGTACGGTGCTAAAACCAAAGAAGAATTAGAAGCAACGCCGATTCGGGTTAAAGTAGCGGGCCGAATGATGGCGCAACGTATTATGGGCAAGTCCAGCTTTGCCAGTTTGCAGGATATGTCGGGTTCTATTCAACTTTATGTTTCACGTGATGACTTGCCGGAAGGTTTTTATAACCAGCAATTTAAAAAATGGGATCTTGGCGATATTATTGCGGCGGAAGGCACCATGTATAAAACAAATAAAGGTGAGCTGTCTGTTAAAGTCGAAGATATTCGTTTGCTGACGAAAGCATTACGTCCATTGCCGGATAAATTTAAAGGCTTAACCGATCAGGAAATCCGTTATCGCCAACGCTATCTTGATTTAATTATGAATGAAGATTCACGCAAAACATTCCAGCTGCGTTCAAAAATTGTATCGCATATTCGTGAATTTTTAACTAAAAAAGATTTTCTTGAAGTTGAAACGCCGATGATGCAGGTGATCCCCGGTGGCGCAACAGCAAAACCATTTACTACTTACCATAATGCACTGGATATGGATTTGTATTTGCGTATTGCACCGGAGCTTTATTTAAAACGCCTGGTTGTGGGTGGTTTTGAAAAAGTATTTGAAATAAACCGTAACTTCCGAAACGAAGGTTTATCAAGCCGGCATAACCCGGAATTTACCATGATTGAATTTTATGAAGCGTATGCTGATTATAATGACTTAATGGATATTACAGAGAGTATGTTGCGTTCGATTGCCGAGAATGTCATCGGTAATACCAAAATAAAATATCAGGATGATGAATATGATTTCGGTAAACCGTTTGCGCGAATGACAGTTAAAGAATCCATTATGCTTTTTAATTCAGATATTACCGAAGCCGAGCTGGATGATATTGAAAAAGCAAAAGCCATTGCAACAGATCTGGATATTCCATTAAAAGACTCTTATGGTTTAGGTAAAATTCAAATAGAAATTTTCGAGAAAACGGTTGAACATCGCTTAATCGAACCTACTTTTATTACCGCTTACCCAACCGAAGTGTCGCCACTTGCAAGGCGCAATGATGACAATCCTTTTGTAACGGATCGTTTCGAGTTTTTTGTTGGTGGGCGTGAAATTGCTAATGGTTTTTCTGAGTTAAATGATGCCGAAGATCAGGCTGAGCGTTTTAAAGCACAAGTGCAGGAAAAAGAGGCCGGTGACGATGAAGCGATGTTTTTTGATGAAGATTATGTCGTTGCTTTAGAACACGGTATGCCACCGACAGCGGGTGAGGGGATTGGTATTGACCGTCTAGTGATGTTATTTACCAACTCACCGTCTATCCGTGATGTGTTGCTATTTCCTCACATGCGATTATAGTTAGCCTCAGGTTTGCATTCGGGGTATTTTTTTATGCGGTTACTCTGTAAGATTTTCTGTAATGAAAAAAGTGAGCATTGCGAGCGGTAGCACAGCAATCTAGCTATTATACGAAGCTGAAGTTAGTTACTCTCAACTTATGTTATATTTAAAAAATATGAAAAGGGAATTACAATGAAAGTAGCATATATTTTTTCAACGCAAGGTCATTCTGTATCCTATAAATTAGGGCAAATGATATTGCCACAATTGGAAGCCGATGCACATGGAGTTGAAGTAATCGGAATGTTTTTCTTCGAAGATAATAATTATGTTTTAGTAAAGGGTGATCCAATTGGAGAACGTTTGGCAAAAGTAGCGAAAGAAAAAGGTATGCTTTTAATGGGCTGCGATAAATGTTGTTATGAACGTCAAATAGATGGAAAGTTAGTAGAGGGTGCAGTTATTGGTTGTTTCCCCAATTTGTATGAGGCTTTATCAGGCAATATGCCCGATCAAATAATTACATTATAAAAAATCATTTAAACTGCATTGCATTCCATGCAACGCCTGGACAATTACCCGTGCGCTTTGCTTGCGTGTAATTGCCATTTAACTTAGTGTTAACTAGCCAGCGCATTTTGCATGGCGGCAATATCTTCGCTGGTTTCATCCATTTCAATCACATTCACATCTGCTGTCAGCCCCAGTTTTTGAAAAGCTGGGATAGTATTCCAGTCCAGTTGGGTATGTGGGTGGTTACTGCCTATCATGCTTTGCAGATTGGCAACGGTAATAATGTCAACGTAATCAATATCGCCACCGGAATTACGGCTTAAGTTTTCATGTTCTGAGGCTACGGCAACCAGCTCCGGTGGGAAATTCCATTTATCCAATATGCGTTCGCCAATGCGGCAATGGGTGTCGGAGATGATTTTATCGAGCAGAGTGGTATTTTCTAAAATCTCGGGCACTTCTTCAACACGGCTTAGAATAGGTAATGCGCCAATGTCATGCACTAGTCCGCCTAATAACGACATATCAGATTTTAAATTTGTAAATTGCGTGGTTAGTGCACTTGCGATAGCCGCAACCTGGGTGCTGTGTTCCCATAAATTGCGTAGCCGTTTATCGGTTGCATCCGAGGTTGCCTGAAACATTTGTTCCATCACAATACTGGTCACTAAATTGCGTACCATATTGCTGCCCATTCGGGTTACTGCCGCTTCGACGGAGTCAATTGTACGGGTGGTTCGGAGTAACGGGCTATTCGATACCTGAATTAATCGAGCAGAAAGGGCGGCATCGGTGGTAATGATTTTACTTACGTCAGAGAGTGACTTGTCTTCATCAGCGAGTGTATCGCGTACACGCAGCGCTACTTCGGGTAGCGTGGGCAGTACCAGCGTTTCGTTGTCTAAATCTCGTAATAATTCATTGATAAAATTTTCAGCAATTTCGTCAGACATCCATCTCACCCAATTTATTATTTAACTGAACTTTATATCGGCCGTGCTGACGTTAGCTTAAGGCTTTTATTCATCTAAATTGTAGGGCATTTCCAGTATTTTCAGGGCAGGGCCTTCTTTTTCGGCCAGAAAAAGGCTTTGGTTCTCAGCAGCAGCAATTTGCAGCACTGCTAAAACCCGCGTGGTTTCAGGCGAATTGGCTGAGGCTAATACAATTTTGCCGACACTTTGCTTATTATCACCGCTTTGGTAAATATCAGTGCCAATTTCTATGGGATTGGCTGTTGGGATCTCTGCAAGATAAAGGCGTTTTTTAAGTTTACCAAGGTACTTCGTTCGGGCAACAATTTCCTGCCCCGGGTAACAGCCTTTCTGGAAATTAATGGTGTTAATCAGTTGTAAATTAAGCATTTGTGGTACAAAAGCTTCGGCACTGTTCTTTAATATTTCTGGAATACCCGCATTAATGCGTTGTAAACTCCATGCGGATTCACCGACAGGAACACAGCCTGGCTGGAGCGTATTCCACATTGTGGTTGCACCATCAAACGAGCCAATAAGCTCAAAGCGGTCAGGCGTGCCAGCTAATTTTTGTAAACATAGGTCATTAGCAATGATGCTGGCATCGGTTTTATCGGGTAACTCTGGCAGATTAAGTGCGGATTTAAGGCTGGCTGCGGCATCTTTACCAGCAATACCAAAATGAAAGTAGTCGTTGGTTACGTCATCCATCACTACGTCGCTGCGCATAATAAACATGTTTAAGCGTTTCATTGTTGTTTCGGCAATTTCATCGGGCAAGCTAAGAAAATAAGTGTTATCAAAATGAAAGACTCGAAACAGCGCCAGCGCACGGCCTTTCGGGCTGCAATAGGCACTCATTTGTGCGTGGTTTTCAGTGACATGATTAATGTCATTGCTTAGCTGTCCCTGAAGAAAGCTATTGGCATCGGCACCACTGACACGAAATAAGCGGTAGTGCGAAAGGTCGGCCAGTATAGATGCGGTATTGCTGTTTTTTATTTCAGTTTCCGGTGAATTAAAATGGCTGACACAACCCTTCTCGATTGTTGCCCCTTGCTCACTTAAAAATTTTTGCCATTGTTGTTGCATAATTGATTATTCCACTGCCTGGGTTGATTTTGACTATATTGTACGCGATTTTAATATTCATCAAATAGTTAATACAAGATATTGAAAAGGTTTAGAAATTTACTGGACGCATTGGCGATATGTTCTACACTTAATTGATAAATGGACAAACAAAACAATAAAAGAATGCCAAACCATAAAAGACAGCTTAATTATAAAAGACCCAGGCATTTAAACCTGATAAAAATAAAAATGCCGATGTCGGCGGTGGTTTCTATCCTGCACCGAGTTTCTGGAATTATACTATTTTTGTCAATCCCCTATGTTGTGTGGTTATTCGCTACGTCGGTTAAAAGCGTCTACGGTTACACCGAAGCACTCACCGTTTTAAATTCAAATTGTGGTAAATTAGTGAGTGTTCTTCTTTTGTGGGCGATAACACATCATTTTTATGCTGGTTTACGCTTTTTAATCCTCGATCTGGATATTGGCATTACGCGCGAGGCCACAATCAAAGTGGCCTGGTTGGTTCAGATCCTGGTACTGCTGACTCTCGCCTTACTTATTTATAAGGTGGTGCTATGAGCTGGCAGGCACAGGGTTTGCGTGCATGGTTTCTACAACGCCTGTCAGCCATCTATATAGTATGGTGTTTGTTGGTTGTTATTGTGGGTTTATTCACCGGTGCGATAACCTCGTTTGAAGAGTGGCGGCAGCTTTTTAGCTCGCCAGTCGTAAATATCCTTGTCCTGTTATTTTTTATTGCAATTATGGTGCATGCCTGGGTGGGTATTCGCGATATTGTCATTGATTATGTGCATTCTGCTGCTGCACGTTTAATCGTGCTTAATTTGTTAATGCTTTTTCTTATTAGCATGTCTGTCTGGATTACTTATATATTATTGTCATTGGTGGAACTTTGAATATACCGATTCGAAAATTTGATACGCTGGTTATTGGTGCCGGTGGTGGTGGTTTACGCTCCGCATTGCAACTGTCACAGGCCGATGCCAATGTCGCTGTGGTATCCAAGGTTTTCCCTACGCGATCACATACGGTGGCAGCACAAGGCGGAATGAATGCAGCCTTAGCCAATGTGTTGCCTGATAACTGGCACTGGCATATGTACGACACTATAAAAGGCAGTGATTATCTGGGTGACCAGGATGCGATTGAGTATATGTGTCGTGCGGCTTCACATCTGGTTATTGAGCTGGAACATCAGGGTGTGCCGTTTTCCCGTTTAGACAATGGTAAAATTTATCAACGCCCATTCGGCGGTCAAAGCCAGAATTTTGGTGGTGAACAAGCCGCACGTACCTGTGCCGCTGCCGACCGAACCGGTCATGCTATTTTGCATGCGCTTTATCAGCAAAATATAAAAGCAAAAACACATTTCTTTGATGAGTTTTTTGCTATTGATTTAATTAAAGATGAAAGTGGTTTTATTTTGGGTGCTTTGGTACTTGAAATTGAAACGGGTGAACCTTTATTAATAGAAGCTAAAACTACATTGCTCGCGACGGGTGGCGCAGGGCAACTATTCAGAACTAATACCAATGCAAAAATTAATACCGGCGATGGCTTAGCCATGGCATTACGTGCCGGTATTCCACTTCAGGATATGGAATTCTTCCAGTTTCACCCAACCGGCATTGCCGGGCGCGGTATGTTAATTACCGAAGGTGCTCGTGGTGAAGGTGGTTACCTGGTGAATAAAGACGGCGAACGTTTTATGGAACGCTACGCACCCCATGCAAAAGATTTAGCAAGCAGGGACGTGGTGAGTCGTTCCATCGCAACCGAAGTACGCGAAGGCCGTGGCTGCGGGCCCAATGGCGACCATGTGATGCTTAAACTCGATCATTTAGGTAAAGAGGTTTTAGACAAACGCTTGCCGGGTATTTGCGAAACGAGTCGTACCTTTTTACATATTGACCCTGTTGAAGAACCCATTCCCGTTTTTCCAACTGCGCATTATACAATGGGCGGTATTCCAACCGACCGGTATGGCCAGGTGGTGGTGCCGGTCGATACTGGTGAAGAAGCAATCCCCGGTTTATATGCCGTCGGTGAATGTGCCTGTGTGTCGGTACATGGTGCAAATCGTTTAGGTGGTAATTCGTTACTGGATATTGTGGTGTTTGGCCGTGCAGCCGGTAACCATATTATTAAACACCTGAAAGAAAACCGCTATCATCGAGCGATTGATGATGAGAGCATCGAACAAGCCATGGCGCACTTACATCGCTGGGATAAAAAAGGTGAAGGCGAGTCGGTTCCACAGTTAAAGGATGAATTGCAAACGGTGATGGAGCAAAATTGCAGCGTGTTCCGTACACAAGATGTTTTACAGGAATGTCTGAATCAGGTTTTGCAAATTGAAAGTCGTTTACAAAATGTGCGTTTAAAAGATCACAGCAAAGTGTTTAATACAGCCCGCATTGAAGCTATGGAGTTAGAGAATCTGGTTGATATTGCTGTGGCCACTGTTACCTCCGCACTTAATCGAGAAGAAAGCCGAGGAGCTCATTCGCGCATCGACTTCCCTGACCGTGATGACAAAAAATGGTTAAAACATTCACTTTATTATAAAGATGGGCGGCGTCTTGAATATAAACCGGTACGTTTAAAACCCTTGACGGTTGACACCTTCCCACCTAAAGCACGTGTTTACTAAGCCGAGCGTATCTAACTATGACGACTAAAAATGCAACATTATTTCGGTTTAAAATTTACCGTTATAATCCTGAAACGGATACGCAACCGTATATGCAGGATTACACGCTGGAAGTTACTCCCGACATGATGTTGCGCGATGCATTAATCAAATTAAAAGCAGACGATGAAACTTTATCCTTTCGACATTCCTGTGGTGAAGGCGTTTGTGGTTCCGATGGCATGAACATTAATGGTAAGAATGGTTTAGCCTGTTTAACCCGAGTCACCGAACTAAAACAGCCCGTTGAAATCAGGCCATTACCCGGTATGCCTGTTATTCGTGATTTAATTATTGATATGGAACAGTTCTTCCATCACTACCGTTCGATTAAACCGTATTTAACCGTGCATGATCCAGTGCCTGAGGTTGAATTTAAACAAACACCCGAGCAACGTGAAAAACTAGATGGCCTCTACGAATGTATCCTGTGTGCCTGTTGCTCAACGTCCTGCCCATCATTCTGGTGGAATCCGGATAAGTTCCGCGGCCCGGCTGCCTTGTTGCAAGCCTATCGTTTCCTGTCAGACAGTCGTGACCAGGATGCGCCAAGACGTTTAGCCGAATTAGAAGGGCCGTATAAATTATTCCGTTGTCATTCGATTATGAACTGCGTGAGTGTTTGTCCTAAAAACTTAAACCCAACAAAAGCCATTAACGGGATAAAAGAGATGATGCTAAAAGATATGTTCTAGTTCACGAATAGCGAGAGGGCAGATTACAGCGTTGGAAACTAAATTTAAAATGCTCATTTACTTATTGTAAACTCCGCTTTTAAATTTAGTTTCCGCCTTGTACTCCACCCTCTCGCTATCCGTGAGACTTTTCCTTAATAAGATGAAATGAATAAAATAAAAGAACAAAATAATCCAGTTGAATTATCCCGCCTGCGCTGGCAATGCCGCCGTGGTATGCTGGAGCTGGATTTATTTTTACAGGGCTTTTTAGATAAATCTTTTAATGACTTAAGCCCCGAGCAACAACAAACATTTGAATTATTGCTCGAAACCCCCGACCAGATGTTACTGGATTATTTAATGTGGCGGGTTATCCCCTACGATAAGGAAATCGCAAATGTCGCCAAACAAATTCGTCTCGCTGCCGGCCCTCGAACTTAACCGCTCTAAAATTCTGCTGTTCTTTATTGTTGGTTTGCATGTTGTTGCGATAGCCAGCGTAATGCATTCGGTTTATTTCCATATCAGTGTGAATGTTCTTTTAGGGTTTTTAATTAGCTTTAGTTTTTACTACTACCTTCAATACTATAAAAACTTAGCCACGTTAAAACAAATAAAGTACCGTCAAGATGGTATGTGGGTGCTGGGATATAAATCAAAGTCACTATTAGTTTCAATTGAGCCGGAGTATATGCTAACTGAATGGCTTATTGTCTTGCGCTTTAGAATTGGTCAAACAAAAAAGAAGAGTGTTCCAATATTCGTGGATATGTTGTCGCCACAAGTATTTAAACAATTGCGAGTGGTGTTGCCTTATATATTTAAAATAAAGTAATTATTTAGTATGGAGCATGACGGGAAATATTATCTTATAATCAAACAGTCACATCCGTTACTATTTCAATATCACTATTTTCTTTATAATTTTCTGGCGTAAGAATAGTATTCATTTTTTCTTTCGATGCGTCAGGATAATCAAGCGTATGATGCAAGCCGCGGCTTTCTTTGCGCTGCATAGCCGACTCAACAATTAAGCTAGCGGTATCAACAAGATTTCGTAATTCGATTAGGTCATTGGTGATGCGGAAGTTACCGTAGTAGTCGGTGATTTCCTGTTTTAATAAATTAATTCGGCTCTTGGCGCGTTGCAATCGTTTATTGGTTCTTACTATGCCAACATAGTCCCACATAAAGCGGCGTAGTTCGTCCCAGTTGTGGGTGACGACCACTTCTTCATCGGAATCGGTCACCCGGCTTTCATCCCATTCGGGTAGTTTAACGGGCATTTGAATATTGGGTTGCTGTTTTATATGCTCGCTTGCAGATTGTGCGAAGACCAGGCATTCAAGTATCGAGTTACTGGCCATTCGGTTTGCACCGTGCAGGCCAGTGAAGGCGACTTCGCCAATGGCATATAGGCCTGCAATGTCGGTTTGGCCGTATTTGTTTGTCATGATGCCACCACAGGTGTAATGGGCAGCCGGTACAACGGGAATGGGCTGTTTGGATATATCAAAACCAAATTCCAGGCAACGTTGATAAACCGTTGGGAAGTGTCGTTGAATAAAATCGAGTGGTTTATGGGAAATATCGAGCAGGACATTATCGGCACCGATGCGCTTCATTTCATGATCGATAGCATGAGCCACTACATCGCGTGGTGCCAGTTCGGCACGCTTGTCAAATTTATGCATAAAGCGGCTGCCATCAGGCAGTAATAATTTTGCACCTTCACCACGCAGTGCTTCGGTAATTAGAAATGACTTTGCTTCAGGGTGATACAAACAGGTGGGGTGGAACTGGTTAAATTCCATATTGGCGACACGACAACCGGCTCGCCATGCCATGGCAATGCCATCGCCAGTGGCCGTATCCGGGTTGGTGGTATAAAGATAAACTTTACTTGCACCCCCATTAGCTAAAATAACAAATTTAGCATGAAAGACATTAACTCTGGCGTTATCCCGATCGAGTACGTAGGCACCTAAACAACGGTTTTGCTGATGTTCTTTATTGGGGGCTTGTGCTTTTGCTATCTGAATTTTTTCCTGAGTAATTAAATCAACAGCGATATGATTTTCAAATATCTCTATATTTTTGTGCTGTTTTGCCATCGCTGCCAGTGATGTTTCAACGGCGCGGCCGGTGGCATCGGTGGCATGGATAACGCGGCGATGGCTGTGACCACCTTCGCGGGTTAAATGGTAGGCATCGGTATTGGTTCCGGCCTCATGACGGGTAAATTTAATCCCCTGGTCGATTAGCCAGTGGATATTTTCCTTGCCATGGCGGACGGTAAAATTCACAATATCGGGGTTCGATAAACCGGCACCTGCGACCAGTGTATCCTGAACGTGCGATTCAATAGAATCATCCCTGTCGAGCACGGCCGCAATCCCGCCTTGTGCATACAAGGTACAGCTTTCAGTTAAATTTCCTTTTGTTATCAAATGGATACGATGGCTGTCAGCAAGCCGTAAAGCGGCGCTAAGGCCGGCTGCACCACCGCCAATAATAAGCACATCGGCACTTTGATGTGCATGACCCTGTGATACCGAAGTAACAAGCGACTTCATGATGTTTTTAATATCCATAGGCTAATCATCGCGCGTTATTTACTGGCTGGCAACTTTATATACTGATTGGTAGCCGATTAAAATGGATAGTTAGGCTGAATTTGTAATAGAATGCCAAGATACTGAGTTTATTAGATAATAATGATGATTTATAAACTGAACAGCCGAACTTTACACGCCAATACCGGTCATATTAGCAGACTACTGATTACCCTCAGTAATGTTGAACTGGAGAGTAATTAGATGTCTGACAAAGCCGCTGATCAACAGCTTGTTGAGCGTGTGCAAAAAGGTGATAAGCGAGCATTTGATTTGTTGGTGATTAAATACCAGCAGCGAATAATGAACGTGATTTCGCGCTTTGTTAACGACTTTGCCGAAGTCCAGGATTTGGCGCAAGAGACTTTTATCAAAGCTTACCGTGCGCTACCTAATTTTAGAGGCGACAGTGCATTTTATACCTGGCTTTACCGTATCGGTATTAACACAGCCAAAAATCACTTAGTCGCAAGAAGCCGTCGACCGCCCAGTGGTGATGTGGATGCAACTGAAGCTGAATATTACGAAGGTGAGTCTGCATTAAAAGATCAGGCAACACCTGAACGTATTGCATTAACCGATGAAATTGGAAAAGTTGTTTTTGATGCAATCGAACAATTACCCGAAGATTTGCGTATGGCCATTACCTTACGTGAATTAGAAGGTTTAAGTTATGAAGAAATTGCTGAAGCGATGGAATGTCCTATTGGCAC
The DNA here is from genome assembly GCA_003232015.1 of Gammaproteobacteria bacterium. The sequence goes on along the minus strand of QIKU01000191.1, from coordinate 2,270 downwards.
CGTCCGCTCCCGTATATTCCGTGCACGTGAAGCAATTGATTTAAAACTTAAACCTTTAATGGATGAGGCCGATGATTAGTTAAGCCTGATTTAATTTAAAGTGAATAACTTAATTAATATTTTGAATACCAGTGCAACGTGAGATGAGCCAAACTTGAGAGTAACTAAGATGAATGATTCAATACATGACAATATAAACGAAAAGGTTTCGTCATTACTTGATGACGAACAACGCCTTGATAATACCTTGCTGGACTCTTTGTTGAACGACAGGGAAACCAGAGCAAAGTGGGCGCGTTATAATCTTGTGAGCGATGTTCTGAATGATCGTGATCAGCACAAAGTAGATAAAGCCTGGTTTGCAGAGTTAAGTGAGCAGCTGGATAAAGAGCCAACTGTACTATTTCCGCATGTTATGCGCACGTTTAAGCAAAAGGCGTTGAAACAAATAGCGGGTCTTGCGGTTGCTGCGAGTGTTGCTATGGTGGCGATTTTAGCGGTACAGCAAAACCAGCCTCCAGCTACTTCAGGTGTTTTACTGAGTGTTGCACAAGGGCCATCAACCTCTGCAGGTATTAAACCGGTGGCTTTGCGTTTGAATAAAGCCGCTGAATCAAAACTAAGCGGGTATCTTGTTAACCACTATGAACATTCAGTTACCAGTAGAATGCAAGGTTTGCTGCCTTATATGCGGATAGTCAGTGTCACACCAGCAGAACGAATTGTGCATGAAAAATAAGTTTTTAATTTTCACAACGAGTTTATTTTTCTCGTTTTCAGGTTTTGCGTTAGCGGCTCCTGCAAGTTCCGAGCAAGTTGAGTTCTGGTTATCAAAAATGCACCACGCAGCACATATGCTGAACTATAAAGGTATATTTGTTTATGGGCAAAAAGATAATTTAAGTTCGATGCAAATAGTACATAGCCAGGATGAGTTTGGTGAACGCGAACGTTTGTTATCCCTGGATGGAACTGGGCGTGAAGTTATTCGAACCAAAGATTCTGTAATATGCATATTACCGGATAGTCAATCTGTCATGGTTGAAAAGACCCGGCCTAAATCAAATTTTCCCCCGGCTTTCCCCGTTAAGCTCAATGAGTTGGCAAATAATTACGATTTTTATTTATCTGCTAAAGAGATGGTTGCAGGGCAAATAACACAGAAAATTGTTATAAATCCTAAAGATAAATATCGTTATGGCCATATGTTATGGATTGATGATAAAAAAGGTTTATTGCTTAAAACATACCTTATAGATGACCGTGGTCAGGTGGTTGAAAAATTCATGTTTACACAGATTGATTATATGGAAAAAGTGCCTGATGCTTTGTTACAAGCTTCAGTCAAGGGTGAGAATTACATTTGGTATGAGTCAGGTAAAGCAAAAAAACATGAGTTACAGAAGTTATCAAAATGGGGAGTGAAAAACTTACCAAAAGGGTTTAAATCAGACATGAGTCGCAAGCATGTTATGCCGCGCAGTGGAATTGCAATGGAGCAATTAATGTATACAGATGGTTTAGCATCTATTTCGGTTTTTATCGAAAAGCACAGTGATGATGAAAGCCTGTTAAGTGGTAGTTCACATATGGGGGCGATTAATGCTTGTGGTCAGGATTTAAATAGTGGTGTGCATGTTACGGTCATTGGTGAAGTCCCACATGCGTCTGTAAAAATGATATGTGACTCTGTTTATTTAAAATAATCCAGTATGATTGAACAAACGGCAAAAGTATTACGTAGTGAAAATGGCAAAATTTTTGTCGAAGTTAACTCGCAATCAAGTTGCAGCTCCTGTTCTGCTAAAGCAGGTTGCGGTAAGCCGCTACTGGATAATGTATTCAAAACAAAACCTCTGAGTATTTCAGTTGACAATACTTTAGGGGCGAAAGTGAACGATGATGTTATTGTGGGTCTGAATGAATCGGCTTTATTGCAGGTTTCTTTTTATTTATACCTGCTACCTCTTTTAATTATGTTGTTTGCGGCTATTATTGTTGTTTATATCATGCCTGATGCTTATGCTGAAATAAGTTCTATAGCTGCGGCTGTTTTTGGTTTGTTGGCGGGTAGTCGATACTCACGTTATATTTTAAACAGAAAAGAAAAGAGTCAAAATACAAGGTTTAAACCTGTTTTGATAAAAGTTATCCCCTCTATATTTTCAACCAAGGTGGGTTTATCCCGTTTTTAGGAGTTTTATTTTGTTTGACTTAAATTTAAAGCGAACCTTTATCGCTATTTTGCTATCAGTTTTTTTCATTTCAAT
>QIKU01000206.1 GCA_003232015.1 Gammaproteobacteria bacterium | reverse complement strand
CAACTATGGGTTCACCCCAGTGGATTGGTGGTTGGCTCACTTTTTATCCGCCACAATAATGATGGGCAGGACGAAGCCGTATTGGATATTCTGAATCGCAGCGAACCTTTTGTTGTTTTTCAGGTTGATACACCCAATGAAATCCGCTTTTATAACCGGCAATCAATTATACGCATTGAATACAACGATAAAGGTGCCATTGCAGAATCTGCACAAACGCTTTATTGCACTATCCATATGATGGACGGCACTCTGGTTGAAGGAACAATAAAAGAAGCACTCCCACCTGAGCATGCGCGGTTATATGACTACTTAAACAAACAGAATAATCGTTTCCTGAAAATTTATGTTAATGATGATGAGATTTGCTTAATTAATAAATCCTATATTAACCAGGTGACCTTGCCCGACAATTAAATTGTATTAACCAATAAAAGTTAAAATTAATGAGTTTGCTGCACGGCTACAAAACAAATAAAGCAATAGCAACCATACTTTCGTCTAGCTCGGCTTCATCACAGACGAAAGAGGCTGTCACTCGCCTGAAAAATATTGGCTCATCGGCCATACCAAAACTGATACAGGCATTGGCCGAAACCGACCCACATTCGCCGATTGAAAACATACTCGTTTCAATGCTAACTAACTCAAACTTGCCAGCTTATATCGAAGGCCTGGCCGATGATGATAAACGTATTATTTCAAGTGTAATGCGTATTCTGGGCACCACGGATACCTACGATGCTAACCGCCTGTTCGATTTATTCAGTGATCCCAATATACCAAAAAATGTTTTAGTGCAAATACTCATTGCACAAAAGAAACGTTTAAATGCAAAAACACTGATTGGTATTTTAGGGCTGGCCGACAAAAGTGTTCATCAATTAATATTTAAGGTGTTAAATGAAATAGCCAATGAAAAAATTGTGCCCGACCTGATCCGCTATAGTAATAGTAAAGATTCGACCATTCGTACTTATGTTGCTGTTACTTTCGGTAAATTCAGTATGCCTGAAGTACGCGATACACTTTTAAAAATGATTGCCGATCCAAATAAAAAAGTTCGCCAGAGCGCATTGGACAGCATTGCGAAAATGCAAATACCCGTTAATTCCAAACCCATATGTAACTTATTGAAAGACCCTGACTTAACCGTACAAAGTAAAGCCATCGACACACTGATAAAACTGGATGATGACAATATTGTAAAATACCTTATTGATATTTTGCAGGATGAATCTGAATACGTTCGTCGAGCGGCGGTTGAAGTACTGAATGAAGTCGGTAATGTGAATGCCATAAAAGACTTATTAAATGCCCTGCGCGATAAAGACTGGTGGATTAAAGTGCGTGCCGCAGATGCATTAGGCAGTATTGGTGGCCCCAAAGTAGTTGAGGCCGTATTGCAGCTTATGAAAGATGAAGATGAATTCTTACGTAGAACTGCGGTAGAAATATTGAATTCAGTTAATGATGACAGAGCCTTTAAATATCTTGTCGAAGCACTGGAAGACGAAGACTGGTGGGTACGCGAACGCGCTGCAGACGCACTGGCAAGCATGAACGATAAACGCGCCGTTGAACCTCTGGTTAAATTACTTAATCATAAAGGCGAATCAACCCAGGTTGCCCTTAAGGCTTTAACCCAGCTAAAAGATACCCGTGCAATCAAACCATTAATCAGCAAGCTGCAACAATGTGATGACTCAATGAAACATGACATTATGCATGCACTTGCCGAGTTAACCGATAAGCACTATGCAGAAGAAGTTGAAGGTGCACTTACCGAGGTTATGCAACACCCAGATCAGGATGTTAAAGCGGCTGCCACCAAAGCCATGCAGGTTATGCAGGCAAATATAAGCACGCAACCATCATCAACCAATAATCAAAGTGCTGGTAATGCTTCTATCCCAAATACTCAAATGCTGGACATTGATGCAACAGTTGCAAATATTAATCCATCCATACCGTCTGCACCCTCCATTCCCTCTGTTGGCTCATCAAGTAGCCCGATGAGATCCATTATCGATCCAAACGAACTTTTGCCGGGACAGGTGCTGGATGAACGCTATCGAATTATCCGTAAAATTGGTAAAGGTGCATTTGGTGTTGTGGTTTTGGTAGAAGACCAGATGGTAAGCGAAGACATCGTTCTTAAGTTTTTAAACCCGCAAATGGCCTCCGACGAAACGGTTATCCAGCGTTTTATTCATGAACTTCGCTATGCACGCCGAATTACCCATGAAAATGTAATTCGGCTTTATGACTTTATTACCTTTGGAAAATCCTATGCGATATCCATGGAGTACTTTGACAGTCATTCCTTTTCTTTTGAATTAAAAAGCACCAAGTCTTTGGACAAGAAGCGTGGTATCCAGATATTTTGTGATATATGCAGTGGTGTTAATGCCGCTCATAAAGTGGATGTTGTTCACCGCGATTTAAAACCGGCCAACATCCTTGTCGATGATTCCAAGCTCGTTAAAGTTGTGGACTTCGGGCTAGCCGCCGCTGCCAGTACTGCCGACTCACGTATTACAAAAAGCGGTATACTCGTTGGCACGCCAACCTATATGGCACCGGAACAGGTGCGGGGCCGCGCCATTGACATACGCACCGACATCTACAGTTTAGGTATCTTATTGTATGAGGCCTTTACCGGCAAACCACCTTATAAAGGTGAAGACCATATGGCAACCTTATTCCTGCATGTTGAAGGCAAGCCCATTCCGGCTATCGAAAAAGACACCGGTATGTCGCAACCACTCAATGATATTATTATGCGAGCAATGCATGTTGACCCTTTAAAACGTTACCAAACCATTAATGAGTTACAGCAAGACTTACAAAGCGTGGTAATTGAATAAATGTCCAGAATTAATGCCTTTCTGAAATTAGGGCGAGAGCAAGGTTGTTCTGATATTCATTTATCGGTTGGCCTGCCTCCGCTTATTCGCATGCATGGTGAACTCTCACCCATTAAATATCGGGACTTAACCAGTGATGAACTCGAGTCGCTGGTGAATGAAATCCTGGATGATGAACAGCGTGCCTTATTTAACCAGGGGCATGATGTGGATTTTTCATATGAACATGAAGAAGTTGGTCGTTTCCGGGTGAATTTATACCGTAAAATTTCCGGTATCGGTGCCGCATTCAGAATCATTGCACCACGTATTCCAACTTTTCAGGAATTAGGTCTACCCGCCATACTCACTAAATTTCTGTTGCATAATCAGGGAATGGTTCTGGTAACCGGAGCCACAGGTACTGGTAAGTCAACTACACTTGCCACCATGATTGACTGGCTTAACCACAACCGGCGGCTAAATATTATTACTCTGGAAGATCCCATCGAATATGTGCATAAAAGTGACAAGGCACTTGTTATACAACGAAATGTTGGCACACACGTTGATACCTTTGCCAATGGTTTACGCGCAGCACTACGCGAAGATCCCGATGTGATATTAGTTGGTGAGCTACGCGACCCTGAAACCATTTCAATGGCAATGACCGCTGCAGAAACCGGTCATCTGGTATTAGGTACACTGCATACAACATCGGCCGTTAAAACCATTGACCGGATCATTGATGCAATGCCAACGGAACAAAAATCATTAACCGCCAGTTTTTTAGCACAGCACTTACTCGGTGTGATTAGCCAGAAGTTACTGCGCTCTGCCGATGGTAGAAACCGCAAAGCCATTCTTGAAATTATGTTTAACACATCGGGAATGGCGAATCTTATTTTAAACAGAAAAGTATTCCAGATCCCTTCCATATTACAAACAGGAAGAGAACAGGGAATGCAACTAATGGATCAAGCCTTGCTCGAGGCCGTTAAAAACAAAGAGATTGATCCAGATGATGCCTATGTACACGCAACCGACAAAAAATTATTCCAGCGTTATGTCACCGACCCTGATCTCCTTCCACAAGTTAACCTTGCAATAAGTTAGCCGAGAAAATTAATATGAACCGTATCGATGCCTTCTTAGATCTTGTTGTAAAACAAAATGGTTCCGACCTGCATATTATTGCAGGCAACCCCCCACGGCTGCGTTTACACGGTGAAACACATACGGTTAAATATCGTGAATTATCATCTAAAGAAACACGCGAATTATTATTTGAAATAATGACTACCGAACAACGTGAGGAATATACAAAGAAACAGGGGCTGGATTTTTCCTACGATGTTCCCGGCCTGTCACGTTTCAGGGTTAACGCCTTTGAACACTTAAATGGAACCGGTATTGTATTTCGTGTTATCCCAAGCGACATACAATCACTGCAACAGCTTGGGCTGCCCCCCATTCTTAAAAACCTTGCCCGGCAGCGAAAAGGTCTTATCCTTGTAACCGGCCCAACCGGTTCCGGTAAATCAACAACCCTTGCAGCTATGATTGATTTTATAAACACCCAGCGCAGAGGACACATCCTTACCATAGAAGATCCGGTAGAATTTTTACATACCAATAAAAAATGCCTGGTAAGCCAACGGGAAATTGGCAGCCATACCCGAAACTTTGCATCGGCACTGCATTCCGCATTACGCGAAGATCCTGATGTTATTCTTGTTGGCGAAATGCGTGACCTTGAAACGATTCACCTTGCACTAACCGCTGCAGAAATGGGTATCCTTGTAATGGCAACGTTGCACACATCCAGTGCTGCCAGTTCTATCGAGCGTATTATCAACGCCTTCCCCCCCGGTGAAGAACCTTATGTTCGTACAATGTTATCAACCTCACTCTGCGGTGTTATTTCACAGCAACTTGTTCGTACTGCAGACAATCGAAGTCGTATTGCTGCAATTGAAATCATGATAAATAATGCAGCGGTTTCTAATATTATTCGTGAAGGCAAAACCGAACAACTAGATAATGTGATTCAAGGTGGTGCCATGCAAGGAATGCAATTAATGGACACCGCACTAAAACGCCTTGTTGAGGCGAAAAAGATAAGCGGTGAACAGGCTTTCTTGACGGCGCGTAATAAAGATGACTTTATTCTGCTGCGAGATGAAATTGAAGTCGAGAAAGAAGAACAAAGTGTCACTTCAACAGATTCTATTAACTAACATACAATGAACAGGTAATAAAATGGCCAAATTAATTTTAACACTGGATGGTGCCGTTATACGGGAATACAGTATCGATAAAGATAGCATTAGCATTGGCAGAAAACATGGCAATGATATTCAACTTAATGACTTAACCATTAGCGGACGGCATTCTCTTATCACTAAAGTCGGCGACAATGTTTTTATTGATGACCTTGGCAGTACCAATGGCAGTTTGCTGAATGGTGCGCGCGTTGCAAAGTCTAAACTCCAGCACAGTGATGTTATCCAGATAGGCAATTACCAGTTCACCTTCTTTTCCCTGGATGAAGAAGATTATGAGCCTACCATGTTTTTACGTGCAGAAATTGAAGACACTAAAATAATTGATACCAAACAAAAATCAACCACTGATAATACCGGTGCCAAACTAGGTGCTGTTAAAGTACTCAGTGGCCCACTGAAAGGGAAAGTTCTGGAGCTGAGAAAGCCATTTAATACATTAGGCTTTAATGGATCAAAAATGGCTATTATCGCACGCAACTCAACCAACTATACTATCACCGCAATTAAAAATGAAGACGCCATTAATGTTGCTATGGTCAATGGCCGTGACATATCAACAGATGCATTAGAACTAAAAGAGCGCGATATTATTGAGCTGGCCAATACTCAAATTGAATTTATTTTTAGAGACTAAAATTAACTTAAAATCAGCTATTCTTTAACACCAAGGGCAATCGCCATCACTGCAGGGATGGTAATTAAAGTTACAAAGGTTGCGAAGATCAACCCCCAGGAAAGCGATAGTGCCATTGGTGAAACAAATGGATCCATCCCACCCCAACCATAGGCCGTTGGTAATAAGCCAACCACTGTTGTCAATGCGGTTAAGACAACTGCCCGTAAGCGCCTTCTACCGGCAAGAACAATGGCCTCTTTAGCCGCAATACCTTCTTTAAGGGCGCGTTGCACAAACACCATTAAAATCATTGAACTATTCACAACAACACCGGTTAATGCAACCATGCCCATTAATGCAAAAAATGATAGTGGCAACGGTTTCCAGAAGAGATCATGCAAATAAAAACTTACAATAATACCTACCGCACCAAAAGGGATAGCAAGCATAACCGCCAAAGGATAACCTACATTGTTAAACTGAATAGCCAGAATAAAGAAAATACCCACCAGAGCAAAACCAAAGGCAATGACTAAATCACGTATCGACTCCTGGTTCTTTTCCTGTTCACCACCATAATGAATTGAAACCCTGTTATCATCACTACCCAACCACTGACTTTCATTTTTCTTTACCCTGTTATTTAATTCCATACTTTTAATAATAGCTGTGTCAATATTTGCAACTACCCGGATAACCTGCGAACCTTCTGCATGCCGTATCGTTGAAAGTGCGGGCTGCTCGACAATTTTTGCTATTTTACCTAAAGGAATTAAACCGCCCCGGTTATTGGGTATTTCAATTGAGAGCAGGTATTCAATATTATTTTCTTTTGAATTGGGCAGACGAATGGTCACATCCACTTCCTCAGTTCCCCGCCGTATTGTTGAAACACGTAAGCCACTACCGATTGCACGAATATTCTTTGAAACCGTCAGTAAGTTAACACCGGCGTAAGTTGCCTTTTTACGATCCAGAATAATGCGCAATTCATTGTCTCCGCGTTGCAAATCACTCTCAACGTTTAGCACACCTTTAATATTTTGAACATAAGCTTGTAATCTTGTTGCTACATTAACAATAGACTCTCTGCTAGTTCCGGTTATTTCAACCTGCAAGGCACGACCGGATGGTGGTCCTGGCTTTTTCTTTTGCAGTGCAATAGTCAGTTCAGGGTGCAGTTGTATTAATTCGGCCATTATTGATAACATTTCTTCTGCCGCATTATGCTGCGGGCGTAAAATGCTCGCAATATATACAACCTGCAACTGGCCAAAGCGACTGCCACGTTGTGAAAGGGGATCACCCTGATCCATGGCCGTTTTCCCCGTTGTTACCAGTATCATATCAATATTTTTTTCATCAACTCGTTCACTGATATCTACACTCAACTTATTAAGTCGGCTTTGCATTTCTTCCAGATTAGTCCCCGGTTCAGAAGAAACCTGCACAAAGAATTCTTCAATTCCTTCCTCAGGGAAAAGTTCAAACTTCATTGTCATTGCTGCAAATGTAACAGCCGCCACTAAAATAACAATAGATACAAAAACAGTCGACTTACGGTAACGAATCGATTTAGCAAGAACACGCGCATAAATGCTTTCCATCGCGACCAGCCATTTACGTTCTACAAACTTCACTTTGGGTCGAGCAAAATGCGCCACATGACTGGGTAAAATCAGAAAAGATTCCAGCAAAGAAAAAATAAGCAGCATGATCACAACAATAGGAATTGAAACAATAAACTTACCGAGTATTCCAGACATAAATAGCATTGGAATAAAAGCCGCTATGGTGGTAAGTATGGTTGTGATAACCGGCCCCATTAACTCATACGAGCCAATCACGGCTGCTTTTAAGGGGGGCACATTCTGCTCCATATGGTAGGTAATGTTTTCACCCACAATAATGGCATCGTCAACCAGCATTCCTAATACCATTATAAACCCTAACATTGAAACCAGATTTAAAGTAATTCCCATTGCACTTAGGGTGTATAAACCAATAAAGAACACGATCGGCAAACCGAGGGTTGTGGTTAAGGCAACAGATGGACGCAAAAAAACAACCAGACAGATAAAAACCAGCAATAAACCGACAAGGGCATTTGTTGATAAAACACTTAAACGTAATTTTGTATTTCTGGAAAAATCACGAAAAGTACTGACTTTAATATCTTTGCCATAAAGATCCGGTATCAATTGAATATAATCTTTAACCCGGTTAACCGTTTTAATAATGTCCGCATCAACCTTCTTCATCACTAAAATCGCCATTGCCGGTTTAGCATTAACCTCATAGTATATTGATGCTTTTACCAGTGATTCTTTTACCGTTGCCACATCACCCAGCCTTACTCCGACACCGTATTCATTGGCACGAATAATAAGGTTTGCCGCATCTTCCGGGCTGGAGAACTGACCAACAATTCGTAATGTTTTTTGGCCGTCTTTAGTATCAAGTTCCCCTCCCGGTGCATTTATGTTCCATGACTGAAGTAAGGTCTCAATTTCAGTAATCGAAATACGTTGCTGGTGCAACTTTTGTGGATCGACAATAATGCTTAATTCGGCTTTCCGGTTACCTTGCATCCGTACCTTGGCTACCCCTTTAATATTAAGCAAATCATCTTTTATTTTGTCACCCAGGCGTTTAAGCTCCAGCTTGCTAAGTGGAGCAGCTACGGCTAACTGAATAACAGGAACTATACGGCCGTCAATTTCTGTGACAACTGGATCGTAAGGTAAATCTAAAGGTAATTTTGCCTGATCAATAGCAAGTTGCACATCACTTATCATTCTTGCCCGGTTTATTGAATCTGCAGCCAGTTCCAGATTAATATTCCCACTGGAAGGAAAAGCAACTGAGGTCATCTTGTTAATCCCGTCCAACGACTTTAATTCCTGCTCAATTGGCGTAATAATAAGTTGTTCAATCTCCTCCGGTGACGCACCTGGATATGAGAAGCCGATGGCAATATTATCCAGATTAACATTTGGGAACGCTTCCCGGTTAATCGTTAACATTGCATATATGCCCAACAATATGATAAATATTGAAATTAAATTAACAATTAAAGGCCGTTGTACAAAAAATGTAAGTATACTTTTCATTTTATAGCATTCTCATCCAGTTTTTCCTTTTTCAGGAAAAAACCTTGTTTAAGCTTTAACAAAGAAAATCTTTTTGCAAGTTCATATTTTTCAGTTTCAGAATCCAGTTCGGCACGTATCCTGTCATTATCGAATTGAATAACTGTATTCGTTGTTGAACGGCCAGCACGAAATCGTTTTAATATATCTCGGTATTTTTTCGTTTCATTCAAGTAGCGACTTTCTGTTATTTTAACAATTTCTTTGGAGCGCTCTATCTGTTTTAACAAATCAAAGGTTTCATATTTAAGATCTTCAATAATTGAAACCAGTCGCTCATTATTCGATTTTTTGTCAATCTGAAGCTGCAATCGTTCTGAGCTAAACGCTCTTTTATCCAGAGCATTCCTGTACTCAAGCTTCACCATCCCGGTTGTATCGGTGTCATTAATAGAATTGTTGCCAATATCGCCTCTTCGGTTCTGTACACCTAATGACAAAACAACATCAAGCTTATCTTTCTCACGGTTGCGGCTTAAATTTAAAGCCGAATCAATCAGTTCTCTTTGCACTTTTAGTTTTTCTATTTCATAATTATTTTCTGTCACAACGGCAATCGTTTTCTGTACATTCAAGTTATGCTTATTTTTATATATATTATCCGTATCAATAATAAATGTACTTGCTAATTCTTTTTCGAGGAAGCGATTAATTAACGCAACTTGCTTCTCTCTTAAATCAGTAATTTTCTGTTGCTCCAGCTTTAAAGTATAAATTTGAGAGTCCACCTGTAAAATCTCTCCTTGCTCCAACAAGCCAAGGTTAATATTGTTTTTAATGTACAAATGTAATTTTTTAGCACGTTCTAACGATTTTTCTGCTGTTACCAGTCTTGAATCAATCGTAACAACAGCAAAAAATACATCAATTAATTTTAAAATTAATTTTTCTTTAACCTGTTTTTTTTCTAAAGCCGAAATTTTTTTCTCTATCGTGGCTTTTCTTACTGCATGTAAATACCCCGGGTTAGTTTCGCCTTCCAATAGCGGAATTCGGTAATTAATTTCCAGATTTGCTATATTAGAAGGATTGGGAGCAAAACCAAATAACACCTGCTCCGTTTTAGTACGTGCGTAACGCCCAGTTATCGACAACGTGTTTCCAGATTCAAGTAGTTTTTGTAAGCCCACGCTAAAATCAACCGTGTCAGACTGCAGACCATAAATAGAAGCATCACGGGAATAGCCACCCTGGCTGGTAAGGAACCAGCCAAGCTGGCTTTGTGCTTTGCCCATTTCATACGCAAGCCGGTTTATATTAAGATCAGCCAGTCTGATTTCCGAGTACTTATTTATACTTTCATCAATAAACATTTCAAGAGTATAGGCTTTGTTGTCAATAGAAACTGACCCGGCTGATGCCGTTATACTATAAGCTGAACATAAAATTAAAGCGATAAGGTTGCGCATAAGACCACGATTTTTCATTTCTTAATTCCACCCAACAAAATGGATATTTGTTGTTCAATAAGATCTTCAACATTAAGGTCTTTATGGTCATATTTCTTCAGGGATACATCCCACATTGAAAAGTAAACCAGTGACGACATAATAACTCTGGCACATAAGACCGGCTCAATATCCGAAAATTCATTTAATTTTTTTCCCTTCTTAAGGATACGAATCAAAATAGACTGAACACGGTGAATGACTTCTTTCATATAATACTGCGTTAATTCCGGGAACTTGTCTGCCTCGGAAATAATCAATTTTGGCACCCCGGTTAAACCCGACTCTTTAATCGTTTGCCACCAACGCCTGATTACAAGTTTGAGCAGTTCAACCTGGCTTCCCTGGTAAGTGGAAATATATTCTTCCACCTCACTGATTTTTGGCACCATAATTTGATGCACCATTTGCTTAAAGAGCGACTCTTTGCTCTCAAAATACAAATACACCGTCCCCTTCGAAACCTTAGCCTGTTTTGCTATGTCGTCAATTTTTGTTGATGCGAATCCATTGCTTACAAATAAGCCAAGCGCAGCGGTTAAAATTTCTACTGGCCGTTTATCTTTACGTCTTTGCCATTTTTGCATTATTGGCCTATTACATGCAATTAACTAACTGAGGAGTCATTTATATTAGTCCGGCTGCTGGCAAAAAACAACATATATTTCAATTAGTTAAAATTTAGCTGTTTTAACGATAAACTTTAGAAAATATGAGTTTAACCGATATAAAGAACATGTCTGATACATCTACTGATTCTAAAGTTTGCCTTGCCCGACAGCCTATTCTCGACCTCAGTGAATCCATTGTTGCTTATGAAATGTTGTTTCGACAAATAAATGCAACCGATGCCAATGTGATTGATGGCACAGCGGCAACGGCCGATGTCATTATGAATTTATTCAACAATATGGGATTAAGCAGCGTTATTGGCAACAAAAAGGCCTTTATCAACTTTAATGAGCTCTTTCTGCAAACTGATATTATAAATATTCTACCCAAAGACAGGGTTGTTTTAGAAATACTTGAAGATGTCACCGTGGATGCTGAATTATTTAGCCACTTAAAATCATTGGTGAACACAGGGTTTACCTTAGCGATAGATGACTTTATCGATAATGACAGCACCCAAAAACTATTCGAACTTGTTAAAATTATGAAAATTGATATTAGTGACTATTCAGCGGAACAGCTCCTTGAATACGCTAAGCTGGGCGCACAGCATAAACTCACTCTGCTGGCAGAGCGAGTAGAAACCAAAGAAGAGTTTTTAATGTGTAAAGAAATGGGCTTTGAACTTTATCAAGGGTATTTTTTTGCAAAACCAGAATACATAGAACAGCAAGCAATCCCTTCTAATAAAGTAGCCATTATCAATATTTTAAACGATCTTATGGCAGGTAAAGATATTGCGGATATTGAAAGAAAAATATCGCAGGACGTGTCTATTAGCTATAAATTATTGCGTTATATAAATTCGGCAGGGCTACGACGCGACACTGAAATTGAAAGTATTCAAGCCGTCATACAGCTGCTCGGAGTAAAACCATTGTACCGTTGGCTATCACTATTTTTATTTACTAACGATGACAATAACAATAATGATTCCAGTTTATTTGTAACCGCACTCACTCGTGCATTTTTTCTTGAACACATCGCTATGCAAACTAATCAAAAAATTGCTAATGACCTATTTATACTCGGCATTTTCTCTTACCTGGACACACTATTAAAAATGCCATTTTCAGAAGCGCTTAAAGACATATATATCCCCGAAAACATTAAAACTGCCTTGCTTGAGAAAAGTGGCCCCTATAATAACTATTACCAACTCTCTCTGCTGGTCGACACAGACAATTATAATGAGCTTAGCAGCCTTTTAAATAACCTGAAGCTAACAGATACCCAGGTAACAGATGCCCATTTATACGCAATGCAAATGGCCACCAACCTGCTCTAATCAATAATTAACGACATATGAGTATTTTTGATCTGGCAATTAAAAACATGCATAATTGAACGATGCTGCCATTTAAAATTGTTATTCCCTCACGCTATGCTTCTACCCGCCTGCCGGGCAAGCCATTAATAAAATTAAATGGTAAGCCACTTATTGAACATGTTTATATTGCCGCATCCAGAACCAAAGCCGATGAAATAATTGTTGCAACGGATAACCATGAAATATTTGAAACTGTCACGTCCTTCGGTGGCAATGCAATAATGACACGGGGCGATCATCCATCAGGCACCGACCGTATTAATGAAGTTGCTACACAAAAACAATGGTCAGCCTCCACCATTGTTGTCAACCTGCAAGGGGATGAACCACTGGTGCAAACCGAGAATGTCCATGCACTTGTTAAACTTCTGGATAAAAATGCCAATGCCGATATGGCAACACTTGCCATTCCCTTTAAAAATATTAGCGATGTTGTGAACCCGAATAATGTAAAAGTTGTACTCGACAACCTCAATTTTGCACTTTATTTTAGCCGCGCACCGATTCCCTGGGTACGGGACAGTTTTAACATTAAAGAGCTAAGCCAGCCAATGGGCAACTTACCCGACTTCCCATTTTATTTGCACATTGGCCTTTACGCTTATCGGGTAAGCACTTTGCAACAATTTTCAACGCTGCCGCCCAGTATGCTAGAACAGGCAGAGTCACTCGAACAACTGCGGATAATCTCAAATGGCATGAAAATAATCGTTGAAACATCCTCAAACGTCATCGGGCATGGTGTTGACACAGCCGAAGATCTTCTAGTGGTCGAGAATATCTTAAAAAAACAGGTCAAAAGTAGCTAAAATACGCTAAGTTTCAATTTATACCTAAAAAAACTGTATTCCTACCTAAAAACGCTATAGTGTTGTATAAATATCAACCAGGTAGTAACCAATGACAATGATAAAATACCTCTTTATCTGGCTTGGCCTCTTGTTCATTAGCAGCAGTAACGCAACCGAAACCTATTACAAGCCGTTTGTTCTTGCTCAGCAAAAAAATATCGAATTTACAACGCTTGTTCAGAACACTAAATTACAATTAGGCCAGGCAGGTTACAGCATAGAAGGTGAATACTCTTTTCTGCCTGGACACCACGTATTCATTATTTCAAATGCCAGACTCAAGCAACATGCAAGTTTATCCACCAAAGGTGCCTACGGTGCTGCCATCCGCATCGCGATTACAAAAACAAAAGACAATATCCAGCTTTCCTTTAATAATCCGACTTATATGGCGCATGTCTACCGCATGAAAGAAGACCTTTCAGATATAACTGAACAGCTCCAGTCTCTACTCGGGTTTATTCAAAACTTTGGCTCTGAAAAAGGTTTAACCAAAGATGAATTACGTGACTATCAATATAAAATTTTTATGCCTGATTTCGAAGACCGACTTGAACTTGCGGAATATGCAAACTACACCATGGCCGTAAAGAAAGTAGAAGCCTCCCTTAAAAAAGGTAATGGAGGAACAAAACTTATTTACAGAATTGACCTGCCCAATAAAAATGAAACCGTCTTTGGTGTTTCTATATCAGGTAAAGCCGAGCAAACAGAGTGTGCAGGTGAGCAATTTATTATGGATAAGGTTGATTTCCAAAAACTTAAGTCCAGTGCACATTTACCTTATGAAATACTCGTCACTGGCCAGCGGGTATTCGCACTGTATGCTGAATTCAGAATAGCCATTAGCTTCCCAGACTTATCCATGGTCGGCGACAATAGTTTCTTTTCTATTATGTGCGCACCTTCCGCCATCGAACATGCACTCACTTTAGCGGCAGGTAACACCGTGGACGAGTAAAGCCGTCTCATTGACGACATCATCTACAAGCCTGACTGCGCATTAAATCTATGCCCTATAATACCCAATTTGCAATTAACGGGCAGATAAAACCGTTACACAGAGAACCCCTCCAGCTATACTATACAAACCATTGATTATATTAAGATTAAAAAGCTCTATATCCCAGGCATACTGCCGATATATAAGGAATAATCTGATACCAACATCAGCACATTATAATTAACCAGAATATGACAGCAAAAAACAAACAAACCACTGCCAGTCACGTTGCATCCGTCATCAGTATACCTGGCTATGAGATAAAGGATTTACTCGGCCGTGGCGGTATGGCGATGGTGTACCTTGCAATACAGGAAAGTATTGGCCGGAAAGTTGCGCTTAAAGTTCTGGCGCCCGACCACACTGATGAAACATTCTCTGAACGTTTTCTGCGCGAAGCACGCATTGCCAGCCAGCTTTCGCACCCGAATATTATTACTGTCTATGACGCGGGCATTCACAATAGCATTCACTATATGTCGATGGAGTACATAAAAGGTAAAAATTTTAATGAAGCGCGTGATCTATTAAACCGCAAACAAAAAGTTATCATCATTAAACAAATAGCCGATGCGCTCGATTTTGCCTCTAAAAAAGGTTTTGTACACCGAGATATTAAACCTGAAAATATTTTATTGCATCAGGATGGCCGTGCTATATTAACCGACTTTGGTATAGCCCGAACCAATGACGTGTCAAAAGGCTTGACCGAAACCGGAAAAATACTCGGCACACCCTATTTTATGAGCCCGGAACAAACCAAAGGCTTGCAAATCGATCACCGTACCGACATATACAGTCTCGGCGTTGTATTATTCCAGGCACTCGCCGGCTATGTTCCCTATGATGGCCCGTCACTGGTTGCGATTTGTATCAAACATTTGTCCGATCCGATACCGCAACTACCTAAAGGCCTGGAGATATTTCAACCCATTATTAATATCTGCCTGTCAAAAAAACCAGAGCATCGTTACCAGCATGCATCTGAACTGGTGAATGCGTTAAACAAAATTACAGATGCACAACTCGATGCCATTGATGCAAAGGCTATCGCCTTTAAGAAGGCGGGGCAGGAACATTATGCCGCAACGATGGCTGAGCAACAAATAAATCACAAAAAGATAGCTAAACCAAAATCAGCACAACCCAAAAAACGTAAATCTGTAAGCAGGGCTGTCAAAGTACCATCAAAATCTTACAAAAGAAAGGACACCCCTTCTCTTATTACAGAGTCAGATGATTTTAAAAACCTAAATCGTCGAAAAAGTCGAGTCATTATATTATTACTTATTTTATTTTTTGCCGCCGGTTATTATAAGAAATCAGAATTGCTCATCGCATGGAAACAAAAAGGTGAACCGCTTGTAAAAAAATACCTGCCGCCTGAAATAAAAGAATATGTATACCCCTCAGAAAAAATACAGCGAGAACCTGAAAAACAAAAACCGATAAAAGCTGTTTTTACGACTGAAGAACTTGAAAACAAAAAGATACGCCAACTTAAATCTTCACTCGATAAAATACCCAGCAATGCTATTGAACTCGCAAACATCTACAATGGAAATCTCCTTGAAAACCCGGAAAATGAAGCCATTAAGGCGACAATAGTCGAACTAAAACAATGGTATCTAAACAGGCTAAATAGCTTAATCATAAAAAAAGATTTTGTATCTGCAAATAAAACCATTAGTGAGGTGAAATTACTGTATCCATCCATTAATGAAGATAGCAAATTTATTACGTTAACAGAAAAACTGGCTCTGAGTACTCTTAACGAACCCCATTTACAAAAGTCACGTGTTTATTTCGCCGTCAATGCATTAAATAAACCTGAAGGTGCCAATGCACTCGAAGAACTAAGAATCGTGTTAAGCAATACGCCAGATAACGCCGAAGCATTGCAAGGGTTAGAACGAATTGCAACTCACTTTAAAAACAAAGCACTAAATGAACTACAGAAGAAAGCCTACTTCAAAGCATTGAAGTCAGTAAACTCGGGGCTACAGGCTCGGCACACAGATCCTGAATTACTGCAATTACAGGATAAAATAAAGAGCTTAATCAACAACAAAAATCAAATCAGTAATCTATTAATAAAAGCCGGAAAAAAAATACGGGAAGGCTTGCTCACCAGCCCAAAAGGAAATAGCGCTTACGACTTGTACAAAAGTGTTTTATCCATCGCACCGGACAACACCCAGGCTCAAATAGGATTATCAAAAATACAAAAACAAATACTACGCAAAGCACATACAGCAACCGTACAAAATAAATTCCGTGAAGCAGCGACTATTCTAAATAATGCACAAACTTTATTCCCAAATAACAAGAAAATAGAAACTGCACAAAGAAATCTGCAAAAGGAAATGGATGCCGTATTGCCCATTGTGCCAAAGATAAAAGTTAGTAGTAGACCTTTTTCTGAAATAACAGATACAACACTTCAAAAAATTAAAATCGGCCAGTTTCTTTATGCCGGCTTCGAATATAAAAATTTCACACAAAACAATACGGAGCTAACCGTCAATGTTTATAATGGCACAACGCCAAAACTAATAATCCAGAAAAAAATAGTTCTGGTGAACAATAAGGGGAAACATTTCTTCACCATACAGCTCCCAAAAACAGGCATTATAAATGGCAATTACAGTATTGAATTATTATTTGGCAAATCCAGATTAATAAAATTAAATCTGTTTGGTGTACATTAACCACCGAAGCTGAATCACAAATTAATTATGAATTATCAGTTTCAGCATGCATTAATCACCACTTAACATTTAGAAAATGAATTACTTCCTCTAAACGTCCATCATCAATAATGAGCAACAAGGGTACACCCTTTAATATTTTGCTTTCTGCACGCAGCCAGTGCCGCATTGCAACGGCATCGCCAGAAAATTTATCACAAAGCAAATTATAGAACTGGATAAACCGCTGTGCCTGTTGCCAGGCAATAGTTTGAATTTGTAGTGTTGCTTGCGCAGCGCTGAGCGCAGCAATATCGGCACATTGCAATTTAAGCACCCGGGCTAATTCTGCATTCAGCATGGTAAGTGCCTCGCTTGCCTGCAAAACAGAATAGCTAAGGGATTTTGGCTCAGTTATCGATACTGTGATTTTAAATGCTTTTTCCATTCGTTCATTATTTAAATGTATTTAATCGCAAATATATTTATCCCCAATATATTCAGACGAAAAAGAACCCCGCTAAGAAGCGGGGTTCTTTTAAAACAACTATTAAATACTTAGCCGTTTAATGTTACTTGTGTTGCCTGAGGCCCCTTAGGACCTGCTTCAACTTCGTAACTTACTGAAGCGCCTTCAGCTAAAGTACGGAAACCTTCCGCTGCAATTGCTGAAAAATGTACAAATACATCTGCACTACCGTCTGAAGGAGTAATAAAACCAAAACCTTTTGATTCGTTAAACCACTTAACTGTTCCTGTTGCCATAAAAAAATACCTCAAAAATTAAAATATAAAAACTGCAATTAATATCGGGCATTTACAGGAAAAACTTCAACTTTCTTATAAGTGCTTAATAACTTGCAATATCGCTAATTAGAATCAATTTCCATCTAAAAATCAAATTTTGTTACAATTTTGGCATTTACAGGAAAAACTTTTTGTTTCTTATAAGCGCTTACAAATCTTGCAATAAAACCATTAGACTCAACTTACATCTAAGTTACCAATTCTACTACACTTTTAAGGAAATTATTAGTTTTCTTCATCAAAAATTAAATCCATTGTGACTTCTTCACCACTCTCAACCGCTCGAATTTGCTTCAAATCCGGTAATCTTGTGACCAAATAGCCACAAGAAGCAGATATAAGCCCCTCACTTTGCTTTTTAATGCCGTAAAGTAGGCTCATTGCGACATATTGCGCGCGCTGCATCTTATCGGGGTTACTAATAAGTTCACCGTCAATTTCAATCCCTTCATCCATGTCCAGATCCATATTATCGAGAAACTCGCGCTGTTTACCTGGATGGCGCGTATTTTTCTCATATTCAAAAACTTCCGTTCCATTTAAAACCACCCGCAATTTAGTCAACACGCTATCCTTTATGTAAGCTATTGAAATATTAGATATTTATCCTGACTACACCATCATTATTAGTTGTAATCTGTATACGCATTATCGCCATATCAGAGACAAACTTAAAGCAAATCCTTTCGCTACCGTTCAAATGAACTGATATGATAGCCAGATGTTAGACTCAAACTTAAGCACAGTTCAACTCATCCTTATTTCAATTATTCCGGTACTTTTTGCCATTGTATTGCATGAAGTGGCGCACGGCTGGGCCGCTTACAAGCTTGGTGACCGCACCGCCATGATGTTAGGACGACTGAGCCTTAATCCCATTAAGCATATCGACCCCATCGGTACAATTTTAGTCCCAGCAGTATTAATTTTAACTGTCAATTTTGCTTTTGGCTGGGCTAAACCCGTTCCTATCGACTGGCGAAACTTTAAAAATCCGAAAAGGGACACCGCCCTGGTCGCCATCGCCGGGCCCGCTGCCAATTTAGCCATGGCAATCGGCTGGGGGCTTATTGCCGCTATCACCACCATTTTGCCCGATAATTTCGCTCAGCCTATGCTTAATATGGCCTTTATTGGTGTGTTTTTTAACGTACTATTAATGGTTTTTAATCTTATCCCTGTTCCCCCCACCGATGGTGGCCGGATAGCAGTGAGTCTTTTGCCTGCCCCGGCGGGTAACCTGTTGAGTAAAGTTGAACCATTTGGGCTCATCCTGCTTCTGTTGTTAATATTCACCGGTGTACTCTGGCAGTTTATTATCCCTGTTATTCAAATGATCAGCGGGCTTATCTTTTCTTTGTTTGGTGTATAGGTTCACTTTAACTTATGAAACACTTTCAATATCAGATTTTGTTTATTGCCATGACTCTCCTGCTAACACCGTATCTATTACACGCTAAAACAAACAATGAAGCGAAATATAGCAATAAACAAATCAGGATCAAATTTTCGCCCCGAACCCCGGAACAAATAGCCGCCTTTTATGAAGGACGCGGTTTTTCAAAAGCCATGGTAAACAAACTAAAGCAGCAATGCTTTATTACAGTGAGAATTCTGAACAAGTCCCGGGATATTATCTGGCTAGATTTAGCCAACTGGACTTTTACAAACAGTAAGGGTGAATTTAAACGCACTACCCGCGCTAAGTGGAAATTGCTCTGGAAAAAAATGGCTATCCCCCTGGCACACCAGTCAACCTTCCGCTGGACTTTACTCCCCGAAGAACTTGACTTTAGACCCAATGAACATGAAGGAGGCAATATCACCCTGCCCTTTTCAGACAAACCCTTTACACTCAAGGCACACTTTAAAACAAAAGCCGATAAGTCCGGCAAGGCTTTTACTGTTCAAATCAAAAATCTTCAATGTGCACGTTAATGAAATATAAAAAGTTTATAGTATTACTCCTTCTTAGCTACCTGCCATTTACCACTATGGCAAACAACAGCTTGCCCGAGCCGCCAAAAGGTATTATAAAATTAGCCCCCTACCCAGCACCTGTGACTAAATTAAAAGACATTGATGGTCTGACATTCAGCCTGTCAGAAACAAAAAAACATTGGGTGTTTGTGCACTTCTGGGCAAGTTGGTGTGGGCCATGTAAAAAAGAAATGCCAGCCATACAAAAAATGTGGAACATACTTGAAAAAGAGGGCCTGAAAATGGCATTCATTAATACAGCAGAAGATGAAGATACTGTTTTCAGTTTTCTCAGTATTTATGCACCCGATATGCGGGCTCTTATGGACAGAAATGGTCAAATTACCGAAAAATGGCAACCCCGTGGCTTGCCTGCAACCTATCTTGTTGACCCAACTGGTATGGTACAGTATCAGGCACTGGGCGGCCGCCCGTGGGAAACAAAAACATATCTAAAATTTTTACGTCTCTTATTAACACACAAATAAACCTGCCCTAAAATAGAAACAGAATGGAATCTATTCTTGACTTTAGCCTTGGTGAAATTCTTGTTATCGGCATTATCTTTATCTGGACTGGCTTCGTACGCAGTGGACTAGGTTTTGGTGGCGGTGCACTGGGTTTACCCTTAATGCTGTTTGTTTATAATAACCCTGTTTTCTGGTTACCGATTATTGGCTTTCAGCTATTGTTTTTTTCTTCGTTAACCTTACGCACCAGGCTGGGCAATGTAGACTGGAGCTACCTGCTTAAGTCTTATGTTTTTATCTTACCTACAGCACTTATTGGTGTTTTTGGATTACTCACTCTACCTAACAACTGGTTGCTTATCTTTATCTACAGCATTACATTGTTTTATGCCATTATGTGGTTGCTAGATAGAACCTTGCACAGTAACAAAGACTGGCTGGATAAAACACTATTAGGTCTTGGTGGTTATGTCGCAGGAACATCACTGACTGGCGCGCCCTTAATGGTTGCTGTCTTTGTTCGCCATGTGAGCCGCTACCAACTACGTGATACCTTATTCGCATTATGGTTTACACTGGTTATTATAAAGATGCTAACCTTTGCTGCCATCAATGTTGATCTGCATTTTTACAGTGCACTATTATTATTACCGGTATCTGCCATTGGCCATGTTATCGGGCTAAAAGCGCATGGGTTTATCGTGCAGAACGATCAACTATTTAAACGTATAACAGGAGGGATATTAACGGTTATCAGTATTATTGGTTTATATTCAGTCTATCTAACAGGATGATTTTTACAGTCATTGTTTAGTAACTAAATAACATGCGGTAGCATGCGAATCTGAAACATTATGCATGTCAGGATATTTTTTAGTACAGATATCCATTCGTTCAGGGCACCTCGGATTAAAGTGGCAACCTGACGGTGGTGTTATCGGTGAAGGCAGTTCCCCCTCCAGAACAATCATTTCTTTTTCAGAACCTTTAACCGCACCTTTATCAACGGTTGGAATTGCCGATAAAAGAGCTTTTGTATACGGATGCTGTGGCGACTGCATCACATCATCGACGCTGCCCCTTTCTACTATCCTGCCTAAATACATCACCGCAATTTCATCAGCAAGATATTCAACTACCGACAGGTTATGAGTGATAAATAAATAACTCAGGCCATAGTCCTGCTGTAATTGCTTAAACAGATTCAACATTTGTGCCTGTACTGACACATCAAGCGCACTGGTCGGCTCGTCACAAATTAAAATTTCAGGATTAACCGCCAGGGCACGGGCAATGCAAATGCGCTGCCGCTGGCCACCCGAAAACTCATGCGGGTACAAACTGATTGCAGTCTCGGACAACCCGACCTGTTTTAATAATACTTTCACTTTAGTTTTTCTTTCTATGCCCCCAAGTTCAGGATTTAAAGCAACCATACCTTCTTCAATAATTTCACCTACCCGCTTACGCGGGTTCATTGCTGAATATGGGTCCTGAAAAATAATTTGAGCCTGATGGCGAAGCGCCTTTAGTTGATTCACATCGGGACAGGATATATCTTCATTATTTAACAACAGTTTCCCTGCCGTTAATTCATTCAGGTGCAGCAATGTTTTGCCTACCGTTGTTTTGCCACAGCCGGACTCACCCACCAACGCCAGAGTTTTTCCTTTATATAACGTTAAATTAACCCCATCGACTGCATAAACATAGCCTGCAATCTTTTTAAAAATTCCCTTATAAATAGGAAAATGTACTTTAAGGTTAGCAACACTGAATACTTCTTCATGATTAGTATTTTTAGTCGCCGCTATTTCAGACACGGCATTGTTTGCAACCGGAAAGTCAAAGGTATTATCAATAAACTGTAAACAACGCACACTATGATCATTACCCGCATTAACCAGGCTAATTAATTGACTATTACACTGTTTAATTGCAGAGCCACAACGCTCATAAAAACGACAGCCAAAAAACTCGGTAGTTAATGGTGGCACAATGCCTTTAATCACATCAAGCGTCTTATTGCGCTTTGATTTGGAGGGCAAAGATGCAAATAATTTTTTTGAATAGGGGTGTAATGGAGCTGAAAAGAAATCAGGACGACTGGCATACTCAACTATCTCACCCGCATACATCACCGCTATATGATCAACAAAGTCGGATACAATGCCAAGATCATGAGTAATTAAAAGAATCGCCATCCCGGTGCGTTTTTGAATATCACGCAACAAGGTCATCACCTGCGCCTGGATAGTAACATCCAGAGCCGTAGTGGGTTCATCTGCTATCAGTAAGTCTGGTTCAGAAGCCAGAGCCATTGCGATCATGACACGCTGCTTCATTCCGCCTGACAGTTGATGCGGATAATCTTTCGCCCGTTGTTCAGCAACCGGAATCCCCACCGAGTCCAGTAAAGCAATCACCTCTTGCCAGGCAGCCCGTCCTTTTAATCCACGATGTTGCAGTAACACTTCTTCAATTTGCTGCTGTACGGTTAAAACAGGGTTAAGCGAGGTCATCGGCTCCTGAAATATCATTGCAATACGGTTACCACGCACCGAGCGCATCTCAATTTCAGATTTTTTTAGTAAGTCTTCCCCATTATAAATAATGGTACCTTCGGTTATTTTACCGGCAGGCGACGGCACCAGCTGCATAATCGACAAGGCAGTTATTGACTTACCACAACCAGATTCTCCTAATATAGCAAAGGTTTCACCGCGATTGATTTTAAAGCTCACGCCGTCCACTGCACGTATTGGCTTGTTGTCAATATCACCAAAACAGGTTTTCAGGTTATTGACTTCGAGTAATGTATCCGTCATTACTTAATCCCCTGCTGGCGTGGATCAAAAGCATCACGGATTGCATCCGAAAATAAATTAGCGGCCAGCACCAGTGCAAACATAAAACTAAAAGCCGCAATCAAAGACCACCAGACAACCGGGTCGCGGGCAAGCTCCAGCCGTGCACTGTTAATCATATTACCCCAGCTTATTGTGGACGGATCAACCCCGACACCAATGTAAGCTAACACCGCTTCGGCCAGCACCAGGCCACTAAAATCCAGCACCACAACGATTAAAACAATGTGCATTACATTGGGGATAATATGGCTGGTAATAATTTTAAAGTTAGACACCCCTAGTGATCTTGCTGCCTGAATATATTCCAGTTCACGCAATTTAAAAACTTCACCACGGAGTAAGCGGCATAACCCCGTCCAGCTCGTAATACCAAGAACGACACATAAAGCCAGTAATTTTATATCGGCGCGTTCAATCGCCGTTTCAAATAAATCCGGATGGTTTTCAATATAAACATCAATCGCCAGCATCACTGCCACAATCAATAAAATCCCAGGAATTGAATTTAGCGTTGTATAAACATATTGAATAACATCATCCACCCAACCTTTAAAATAGCCAGCCATCACACCCAGAGCTATAGCAAAGGGCAGCATAATTAAAGTGGTCAAGGTACCAATAACCAGCCCCGTACGAATACTTTTTAGCGTTAAATAGAAAACATCCTGTCCAACCTTGTCGGTACCCATCACATGATAGAAATGACTCATATAAAATAGCCACGAGCACAGCACAATAACAACACTCAAAGTCATTAACATCACACGCCATGGTAAATCGAGTTTATTCTGCAACAAGCCTTTTAAGGTATTAATATAAGATCGCACGCCAGTTATACTTAAATACAATATGAACAGAATCGAAAAGACAACTGATATAATTAAACCAATCATTAAGCCTTTAACTGACTTACTGATAATATCAGGCCAATAGTCTTGCTCAGAATCCAGCAAGTGTGAACCTGCAAATTTCAACCGAGGATAAGCCCGGTACTTAACACCTTCGTCATTTATAAAATTTTCTTTTGCATAAGAATGTACAGCAAACGGTGCCGAGTAGGTTTTTTCACTATCACGACTAAGATAACGCAGACTTACATCCAGCAAACTGACCATGTTGATAGAATACGAAGTTTCGGTACTGCCGGACTTCTCAGAATAACGGAAATGAATAGAGTCCATTAATCCCACAACAATAAAGAAACTCAATACTACCGCACTGCTCATTGCAATTTTATTTTTAAATACCTGCCGCCAGGGAACAGATAAGTGGGGTTGCCTGCGAATATAAGCAACAAAAAGTATCAAGCAAAAAACCAGAAAATAAATAAGAACATCCGTTATTAAATAAACACCTTCAACATTAAAGATAAAGGGGTAAATTAAATACAATGTAAGCAACACACCCAGAGCAAAAAATACTTTTTGCCAGTAATGCTGTTTTAAGACTTGAACTTGCTCACTCATTATTAAGTCAATCTCACCCGCGGGTCAACAAATGTATATGAAATATCAGTTAACACCAGACCAATAATATATAAAACCGACCCAAGAAAAACCATAGCTCGCACAATGGCAAAATCCTGACTCTGAATAGCATCAATGGTATAGCTGCCTAAACCGGGAATACCAAAAAAAGATTCCATCAGTAAACTACCCATAAATAAAAGTGGGATCGCAACCACTGCACCGGTTAGAATCGGAATCATTGCGTTCTTAAGTACATGAGAAAATAGTACACGTAATTCAGACAAACCTTTAGCCCGCGCCGTGCGCACATAATCGCGATTAATTTCTTCCAGAAAAATAGTACGATACCAGCGCGAACTAGAACCCAGCCCGGCTACAATGCCGATAATAACCGGCAGGATTAAAAATTTAATCGCACTCAACCCTGTCCCATACCCTGAAATAGGCACCAGTAATAATATTTTTCCAATAAGATATTGCCCGGCAATAATATAAATAATAGCCGAAACTGACATCATGATCACACAAATGATCACCCCCCATAAGTCCACATAGGTTGCCCTGAAAAACACCAGCAGCAGGGCAAAACTGATATAAACCAGCATCCCGACCAGAAAAACAGGAATGGCATATGCAAGGCTTGCCCACATACGTTGACTAATATCAAAGCCAATATTGCGACCATTATCGGCATTACCAAAATCAAATAAAAACAGTTTTACTGATTTATTGTAAAAGATAGTATCACTAAATTTTTTATAGCTTTCTTCCGCATCATTATAAAAAAGTGGCTTGTCATATCCACGTTCGCTTTTCCATTTATCAATGCCTTCCTGAGTAATATACTTTGCCCCCAAATGCATTCTTGCCATATCATCTGGGCTATTGACTAGAAAATACAGAGAAAAGGTCAGTAAATTCACACCGATTAAAATAGGAATGGCATATAAAATTCGTCGACTGATATAGGCAAACATCTCGTATACTCTAATTATTGATGCGTAAATTTTTCTTTAGCCGAATACATTTTTATTGCCGGATAAAGTACCATTAAAAATACGATAATAAATAATATAATCGGCCAGAAAACCGGCTTGTTCCACTGCTTTCGTAATTGCGCACGCTTATCTGCGTCAATGCGCTTATACATTAATGTGTTATGCGCCATTAAGTTAGGCTTGGCGTTATAATACCAGCTATGAAACAGGGAAAAATCCTGAGGATGAAACCCCCAAAGCCATGGCGCATCTTTACGTAAAACAGTATTCATTTGTTTAATAATCTGCAAACGTTCGGGGGAGTTTGGCATGGTTTCCATTTTTTCAAACAGGCGATCAAACTCATCGTTCGCATAATTAGCCGCATTTTCACCTTTATACTTTGCTTTACCATTTGGCCCGTACAGCAAAAAGAAGAAATTTTCCGGATCAGGATAATCCGCATTCCAGCCCCACATAAATAATTGTGCATTGCCCTTCCGCATTTTATCCTGAAAACGATTGTAATCGGTATTACGAACAACAAGAGAAATATTTAATTTCTGAAACTGTTTGCGTAAAAAGTCAAAAAAGGACTTGTCTTCCGCACCGCCACCCGCTACATCAAAATAAATAAGTAGAGGCTTGCCTGTTTCTGAATTCATCCCATTTTTATAACCGGCTTTTTCCAGTAAGCGTTTCGCTTCGTCTAAACTTCGCCGAACAGCTTCACCATTACGCCATTCATAAACAAGTGGATTAATGCCCGCTTCGCCCTGCTGATAACCAAAAATACCCGGTGGAATAGCACCCTGAGCCGGGATACCTCGCCCATTTCTAAAAATAGAAACAAACTCTTCATAATCAAAGGCAATGGAAATGGCCTGACGTAAATAACGTGCCCGCTCACTACGCCCACCCACCAGCGGATCCAGCATATTAAAACCAATATACGAGGTTGAAGAATTCGTTGCCGTCACCAGATCAATCCCTTTTTGTTTCATAACCGGTGTAATCCCGGCGCTACCCTGTTCAGAGAACTGGATGGCCTGATCAAAACTATCCGATGAAATGCCCGAGGCATCATAATAGCCCTGCAAAAATTTACTCCAGCGAGGAATACTTTCTTTTTCCAGCGAATAAATAGCCTTATCAATAAATGGCATCATCTTACCAGCATCATTGAGTAAGCCCCGTTGCTGATCCTCTTTAGTGCCTGTTGACGGATAGGGTATGCCCCTGAAATTTGGGTTACGCTCTAACATCATTAAACGGTTAGGATTGTTAACCGTTAGCATAAAAGGCCCCGTGCCAACCGGATACCAGTCAAAAGAAATATTTTGTTTTTTCATTCCCGGCTGGCTATAAAACTTATCAACTTCGTCCGGAATAGCGGAAAAAAACGGCATAGCAAGCCAGTACATAAACTGAGGGTAAACACCTTTAATTGTAACGCGATATTGATACCGACTAATTACCTTTGCACCTACAAAGTCATATTGATGCAAATTAAGGTAAAGCTGTTCTGCATTTTTTTCTAACTGTTTCTTATAAGCTGCTTTTAATGTTGCTGAATAGGCATCCAGACCAATAATGTACTTGCGCATTAATCCATAAATAGGTGAATTTACTTTGGGATGTGCTAACCGCTTAATCTGGTAAACATAATCGGCTGCAACTAACTCCCGACTTGCCGTATTTTTAAAATCATCCAGCGAGGTTAAGCTTGATATTTTTTCTTTGCTTAAGGCATGGTAAATATAATTTCCATTACTGTCTTTGCTAAAGGCTGGATGTGGCTGGTATTGAATACCTTTTTTTATCGAAATATCAAACTGGCTAAAGGCTACGGAATCGGGCGCGACATTATCGGGTAATACACGCCCGTTTTTATCCAGATAAGTGACTTTTGGCATTTGGCTTGCCGTTAACGGGATTAATTCATACGGCCTTTTTAAATAATGATATTGAAGGGGTGGCTCATAAACCTGACCAAGAAAAGCATATTCATTTGAGCTGTATGATTTAATTGGGTCGAGATATTTGGGCCTCTCGGCAAAAGATGAATACAGTATGTTTGCCGTTGCATCTTTCTGCGGATAGGGATTATTTAAAGACGAATCACTGCATGCCTGTAACAAACATATAAGTGAAATAATAAAACCAACTCTAACAAGCTGGTATTTCGTTATGCCCAAAGAGCCTTTAGAAAAAGACAAATTCTTCCCTTTTAGCGACTTTTTTTATGCGATATGATACTGTTTTTATACACAAAGTGATGAATTCCTATTGATTCGTCCACAGCATATGATTAAAGTTTCAACTCTGCTACATTAAAGCAGAATCAACAGAAAATAAAGAATCAAGGATAAT
The DNA here is from genome assembly GCA_003232015.1 of Gammaproteobacteria bacterium. The sequence continues at coordinate 3,984 of QIKU01000206.1, read as the reverse complement.
AAATTATGGGTTTCTTAGATGGTAAACGCGCTCTTATTGTTGGCTTAGCCAGTAATCGTTCTATAGCCTGGGGCATTGCCAAAGCCCTGCACCGCGAAGGCGCTGAGCTTGCCTTCAGCTATCAAAATGAGAAACTCGAAGGCCGGGTAATGAAGATGGCGGCTGAACTCGGCTCTGAAGTTATCGTTCCCTGTGATGTCAGCAGTGATGAACAAATTGACACTGTATTTGACCGACTCGATGATTATTGGGACGGTCTGGATATTATCATCCACTCGGTGGCGTTTGCCCCTAAAGAAGAACTGGAAGGCGATTTTCTTGATAATGTAACCCGCGAAGGCTTTAGACTGTCTCACGAAATAAGCTCATACAGCTTTGCAGCCCTTGCTAAAGCCGGTCGAAATATGATGGAAGGCCGAGATGCTTCGCTGATTACCCTCAGTTATCTGGGCGCCATGCGCGCCATGCCAAACTACAACATTATGGGGCTGGCAAAAGCCAGTCTGGAAGCCAATGTCCGCTATATGGCCGCCTGTCTTGGCCCGGATGGAATCCGTGTTAATGCCATTTCTGCCGGCCCCATTAGAACGCTGGCAGCGGCCGGTATCAGTGACTTTCGTAAGATGCTAACCGAAGTGGAAAATACCGCACCTTTGCGCCGTAATGTGACGATAGACCAGGTAGGGAATGCAGCTGCATTTTTAAGTTCAGACTTATCCGCTGGCATCACCGGTGAAATTATGTACGTGGATTCCGGTTACAGTACGGTTGGTATGGGACCACTGACCAAAAAAACGGACTAAACAAACATTTGCATCATGCGCGCTTAGGTTTAATCGAGCTTTAAGCGCGCAAAATACCTTGTTCGCCTTCCAGCCGGGCAATAATCACCGCACCACATGAATCGCTAAATACATTCACTGCAGTTCTAAACATATCCAGAATACGGTCAACCGCCAGGATCACGCCCACCGCTTCAATCGGCAGGCCAATGGTTGTTAATATAATCGTAATCGCCACCAGACTGGCTGACGGGATACCTGCAACACCGATAGAAGTCAGTAATGCAACCAGCACCACCAGGAATTGCGTGGTGAAACTTAACTCAAGACCAAAGGTTTGCGCGATAAACAGCGCAGCAATGCACTCATACAAAGCGGTGCCGTCCATATTAATAGTTGCACCTAATGGCAACACAAAACTCGCCGTCTTATTAGACACCCCGGCATTTTTTTCCACACATTCCATGGTCAGCGGCAAAGTTGCCGATGATGATGCCGTTGTAAATGCCGTTAACAACGCCGGCATCATGGCCTGATAGTGTTTTATCGGGTTCACCCGCGCCACAAATTTGAGTAATAACGGCAGTACAATAAACAGGTGAATCGCCAGTGCCAGAATAACGCTAAAGGTAAACCAGAATAAGGCATTGAGCATATCATCCAGATTATCCTCGTCCATACCGGCTATCACTTTGGCCACCAGACCAAAAACCCCTATTGGCGCAAATTTAATAACCAGCTCTGTTATTTTAAGCATGACCTGGTACATGCCCTGCCAGAAATTAAATTGTGCAGAAGCGTAGGATTCTTCAATACGAGTAACAAAAAAACCAAACAGCAAACTAAAAACAATTAGCCCGAGCATTTTACCGTCAGCCGCGGCGGCAACAATGTTAGGCGGAAACATGCCTAAAAAAACATCGGCAATACTGCTTGCATCTTTGCCTTCAACTTTTGACTGAATATCAGCTATTTGTGAGTCAGGAACAGCCGTTAAAGCTCGGGCCGGTTCACCGTTGACAATACCCGGCTCAATCAAGTTAACAACCACCAGACCAATTAAAATAGCAAACAAACTGGTCGTCATATAATAAAGAATGGTACGCCCGCCCAGACGCGCCAGCCCGCTAGTACCACCAATGCCAGCAACACCCACGATAATAGAAGAAACTATCAGCGGCACTATGATCATCTTCAAGGCATTAAGAAACAGGGTGCCGATAAAGTCATAGATGGAATAAAAGGTGACACCAAAGATAGTTGCTTCTTCACCCGTGAGGATGCCCGCAATAACAGCCAACCCCAGCCCAATTAAAATTTGCCAGTGCAATTTCAGTTTAAACATGTGTTCCCTTTAGGCGCAAAATTAAATAAGGAGCCTCACAGCCCCCTTTTTCCTAACCATCCTGCTCGGCATCTTTTCTCAGATTAATCTTAATATCTGCATTGTCTTTTAAATGCTGCTCAAACCCCAAATACTCAACATTCCTGTTTATTTCTTGAAGCTGCTCGCGTATTGCACCGCTTTCAGCAGTATCGATTTTGTTAACGTCTTTAATCGCTGACACAACAACAATCGCCTGATCACCGCTTGCTAAATCAACGATTCCAATGCTTGGCTTGTCCTTTGGCGGACGCGGCAATAAAAAAGACTGCTGAATAATCGCAACGGGCATGTCAGATTTACTGACATCACGACGTGAAATAAATTTACCTGCTATCCATTTACTGTTCTTATAGATAGCAGCAACTTCACTGCCTTTATTCCCGGTACTTAATTTCAGGAAAGCCGCATTGACATCGGCCTTCATTGCACTCCGCTGTTGCTCAATCGCCACCTGTTTTTCAACCTCGGCTCTAACTTCTGCAAATGATTTTTGCGACGCAGGCTGATGTTCTTTTACCCGTACTACAATCATGTGGGTATCTTTTAGCTCAATGACGTCACTGTTTTTATGATCGTTTAATACCTGTTTGGAATAAATTGCCGATAAAACCTGCGGCCTTAACAAAACACCGCTAAACCCCTGGCGCATAATCAAGCCAGATGATTTAATTTCTAAATCAAGACCATTAGCAACAGCTTCCAGCGATTCAGCGTTTTCATACGCCAGATTGCTGAACTTCTCACTGTCTTCAAAGAAATGTTTCTCTGCTTCCTGTAATTGTAACTCAGCTTTAATTCGGGCTCGCAACGTTGCATTTAAAGCCTGCGACTTATCCACTGCCTTAATCTGAATATGTTTAACCTGGCGTTCATCACCTTTAATATCAACCAGTTTTATTAAATGGTAACCAAACTTATCTTTAACCGGTTTACTGACTTCACCCTTTTTAAGTTTAAACGCCACCTCATCAAATGCTTTATCCATAATGCCTTTAGTTATAAAGCCGATATCACCGCCTTTTTTCCCTGACAACTTGTCTGCAGATAATTCTTTTGCCAGCTTTTCAAAAGACTCGCCATTATCAATGCGCTGACGAATATTACTAATTAACACTAAAGCCGCAGGATAGTCTTTTTCTGTATAGTGGCTGATATTTTCTTCATAATAGTCAGCCACGGCTTTATCTTCTATATCAACTTTTGAAGCCAGCGTATTAACATCAAGTTCAACATACTCAACATTCACTTTTTCCTGCGTCCTGTAATCAGCTAAATGTGATTCGTAATATTTTTTTAATGCATCTTCAGAAATATCTTTATTTTTCTTGTACTGTGACTTTGCAAATATTAGATAACCTGTTTTTCGCTGCTGGTTTAATAAGTTTTGCGTTTGCTGTACTTCATAAGGTAAAACAAAGGTCGAATTAAACACGCCCTCGCGTAACTGGTTTAAAACATAATCTCTTGCAATGTTTGCTTCAAAAAAGGCTTTATCTCTACCTGCACCTTTCAATGCTCGTGTGTAAATGTCGACAGAAAAATTACCCGATGCATCACTAAATTGTGGCACCCGTTTAATTTCGTTATAGACCTGTTGTGGTGATGCCGTCATATTGGCATTCACTGTAAACTCTGTAATAAGCTGGCGCGCAATCAACTCATCAAGCACTTGCTGACGCAACATGTCTGTAGGGAAAAAATCAGGGTTGTAATTATCGCCAAGTTGCTGTTCTAACTGCTCTTTGCGTTCCTGAACCGCACGATTCAGTTGTGCAGAGCTGATATCATAGCCATTAACAACAGCAGGAACCGTTT
>QIKU01000082.1 GCA_003232015.1 Gammaproteobacteria bacterium | reverse complement strand
GCCCCTGCCAGGAAATTTCAGCCCCACCGATATTAAGCGGTGCGATACGTCGTACCTGTGGGTGTCGCGTTAATGCTAGTGCATCGTCTAAGGTTAAATCACGTTCAGTGACACCGAGCATAGTTGCTGGGTCACCACCACTGGTTTCACTTCGACCGGGAATAACAATAATAAGATTTGTACCAAGTGCCGAAAATTCATTGGTGATATAATTTCTTGCTCCTTCACCCAGCGCTGTTAATATAACGACCGAACCAACACCAATGCTCATAGCAAGTAGCATAAGGGAGGTGCGAAAGGTATTGGAGGTTAGAGCATGCCAGGAAAAGTGAATAGCATCACGTAACAATAACATGAGGTCTACCCTGCCTTTCTACCAGTATTATCAGATTCAATTTTTCCATCGAGCATGCGAATAGAACGTGTTGAACGTGCACCAAGCGCTTCATCATGTGTCACGACAATTAAAGTAATGCCACGCTGATTAAGTTGTTCTAGTGCTTCGATTACATTTAGGCCAGCTTTTTGGTCAAGATTTCCAGTGGGTTCATCGGCAAGAAGTACCGAAGGTTCCATGATAGTAGCTCGCGCAATGGCTACACGCTGGCGTTGTCCACCAGATAACTGGGGTGGCTTATGCTGCGCACGATCCATTAGATCCATACTTTCCAGTGCATGCTTAACACGTTGCTTTCTAATTTCCTCATCAATACCAGCAAGTACCAGAGGGAGCTCAATATTTTCGGCGGCGGTTAAGCGTGGAATTAAATGAAACACCTGAAAGACAAAGCCTATGTTCTTATTGCGGGTGTTGGCTTGCATATTTTCGTCCAGCTCAGTAACATCGTCCCCATTCAAAAAATATTTTCCGCTACTGGGTTGATCTAACAACCCTAACAAATTAAGTAGCGTTGATTTACCAGAACCAGACGGCCCCATTACCGAAACATATTCACCATCATTAATATCTAAAGTAATGTTATCCAGTGCATGGACTGTTTGATCGCCGACCTGAAAGTTTCGATGTATTTTATCAAGTTTAATCATAATAAATACTGAATTTATTCAGACTTAACACGAACCAGCGCGCCATCAATTACACCATCGCGATCAATGGAAGTCACTACTTGTTCACCTTTTTTCAAGCCACTAAGTATTTCAGTATACTTCCAGTTACTCAGGCCGGTGCGCACTTCTTTCTCGTAAATAGTTTGATCATCTGTATCATAAACAAAGACCTTTTGACCTTCGAGTAAAGATTCTGTGGGTATACGTATAACATTAGAATGGGAATTCAGAATAATTTCAACATCGGCACTGTAACCTGGCAACATATTCAATGCACTTTCTTCAAGAATAAAGTTAACTTCGATGTCAACTGTTCGTGCCTGTTTTTCCCTGTCCAGTACATAAGGTGCAATACGCCTTACCTTGCCCTTAAAAAACTTTTGAGCATAAGCATCCAGTGAAATTCGCGCTGGCATTCCTGTTTTTATTTCAGGGGCATCAACCTCATCAATAGGGGCTAAAACATAAAGACAGGAGTTATCGATAATATCAACAGCGGGGAGCGTGAGTACACCAACAGGTGATGGTGTAACAAACTCACCCAGTTCACCGGTAATCTCGGCAACAGTACCATCAAAGGGGGCTTTCAACTGAGTGCGTTCAAGTGCCGCTTCTGCAACAACTAATCTAGACCGGCTAACTTCGGTTAATGACTTTGCAGCCTGACAGGCCGCTTGTTTTGCCTGCGCTTCTCCAACAACCTGTTCAACACGCTCATCTGCGGCTAAGCCTTTTTTTTGTAACTTTGTCAGTCGCCCTGCTTCGCGTTTAGCCACTCTGGCAATCACGCAAGCCTCTTTAACGCGTGACTGGCTGGATAAAATTTCACTTTTTGCTAGTGCAATCTGAGCAACAAGGTCGTCATTCCATATTTCAAGTAATACCTGCCCTTTGGTTACCTTATCACCTTCACGAACCGGTAAACGTGCAATTTGCCCCCCAATGGCCGGTGATAAACCCGCTCGGCGGCAGGCTTTAAGTGTGCCGGCACGCGTGTTCGTCACCGTACGCTGAACATCACCTTGCTCAACGCTTGCAATAATCACATCCACAGGTTTCGCTTGTTTTAACCAACTCAGAAATAAAACAAAAAGAATAACAGAAATCGAAATAATGATAAGTATGCGATGCTGTTTGTACATTATATACCCTCTGTTTATACCTTATATAACTATACTAAGAGTACTGCACTAAATATACATATTCATCACTACTTTTTTACATTACAGAATAAAGCACCCTCCTAGTCAACAAAAGGCCCATGCTGGTGTATGGGTTCACCATGTGGCATGCCCATACACAGCATAAATTTACTACTTTTATTTGCCTTAAATTCAAGTACGGTTTCTCCCTCAACAAAGGCAGCCTGGTCGATGTGCGTACTCGTTGAATTAATATCAACATCGCCTTGCATAATATAAACAACACCTCGCATACCGGCCTGCAATTCTAATTTATATGTCCCATCTTTATCTAACATGATATGTTGATAAATTACATTGGTTTTTAATAGCAGCGGGGAGTTTTTACCCACAATGGTTTTTACAGTGCCACCGTCCAGTTTTTCGACAGGAAACTCACCCGCTCCACCTGTTTAAGTCGCTTAGGTAGATTAATCCATAGTTGAATGCCGGCACTGATACCCTTTTCTGCGGGCATTTCAGAGTGCACTAAACCGCTTCCTGCTGTAAACCGTTGCGCACCACCGGCAGTAACAAAGGATTCATTGCCGAGGTTGTCTTTATGGTTCATGCCACCATCAAACATATAGGTTATGGCTTCGAAACCACGATGCGGATGGTCAGGAAATCCTCTGCCAGAAACAAGGCTAAAATGATCCCATAAAACAAAAGGGTCAAAATTCATAAAGCCACGCAAAGGAAATAAACGTTTTACATCAACGCCATCACCTTCCGGTACAATATTTATATCACGTATTGCTATTGACATAGCGTCCTCCAAAAATTTAGGTTCGGTTATGAGGCGCATCAAAATCCAGATACGGCCCCTTTGGCACAATTTGTGTTGGATTAACACTGGTGTGGCTTACATAGTAGTGCCGTTTGATATAATCAATATCAACTGTCTCGGCAATACCTGGCATCTGATACAATTCACGCATAAAGCCAGACAGATTCGGATAATCAACAATGCGTTTTAAATTGCATTTAAAGTGGCCAACATAAACAGCGTCAAAACGAATTAAGGTCGTAAACAAACGCCAGTCCGCTTCTGTTAATTGCTCACCTGTTAGATAGCGTTGTTTTGCTAATATTGCTTCAACATTATTCAGTTCAGAAAATAAACGATCAAAAGCTTTTTCATAAGCACGCTGTGTTGAAGCAAAACCACAGCGATAAACGCCATTGTTGATGTTGTTGTAAATGGGTTTATTAACAGCATCTATATCCGTCTGCAAGCCTGGCGGATAAAAATCTGTTTTCACGTCGGTTAATTTATTAAACGCTGTATTAAACATGCGAATAATTTCAGACGATTCATTATTCACAATCGTATTGCGTTTTTTGTCCCACAATACTGGCACGGTAATTTGCCCGGTAAAGCTTTTATCTGCCTTTTGATATAACTGGTAAAGATACTGCAAACCAAAAATATGATCTTTGTACTGCCCTTCACTGGAAAAACACCAGCCATCATCCAGCATTTCAGCTTCAACATACGAAATACTAATAATAGATTGCAGTTGTTTTAAGCGCCGAAAAATAATCGTTCGATGTGCCCAGGGGCAAGCGGGCGAAACATACAAGTGATAACGCCCGGCTTCCGCTTTAAAACCTCCCTCGCCACTGGGCCCGGCTGCGCCGTCAACAGTAACCCAGTTTCTGAATGACGATTCCATACGCTTAAACTCACCTTTATCCATTTCTTTATCCAGCCAGCTATCAACAAGTTCACCTTTAATTAACATTCCCATTGTCATTTCCTTTGCTTCATTATTTTGAAATTTTAGCGTCGATACTTAACTGGCCAGCACCATGCAATGCAAGCAGCATGAGTCCACCGGTTATTGCAATATTTTTCATAAACATAATCGACTGGATCTGATCGGCAAAATTAAAGTGAAAGATAAATGCAGACACCAGGGTGAACACGGCCAGTGCCGATGCTGCCCACGCTGTTTTCAAGCCAGCAATCACCATTAAACCACCACCAATTTCAAGAAGAATAACGAGCGGTAAAAGCGAGCCAGGTACACCCATGCTGTCCATATAGCCTGCCGTGCCCGCATAACCCGCACCCAGTTTGCCAAATCCCGCTACCACAAAGATAAGCCCCAGCAAAGCACGCGCAATAACATCGGTTAATTTGTTCATTTTATTCTCCTGTTTGTAAGTTAATAGTGACAGTATAAGTAAACTAATTAGATTAAAAAGCGCATAATATAGGCTTTACCTATCTAATATTTAGATATATTATTGAGATTATGCATGCACCCAAAGTAAGCCTGGACCAATGGCGCGCCCTTATCGCAGTGATAGACCACGCTGGCTATGCGCAAGCGGCAGAACAATTACACCGTAGCCAGTCCTCGGTAAGCTATGCCGTCAATCGATTGCAGGAACAACTCGGCTTAAAATTACTGCATATTGAAGGCCGCAAAGCGGTATTAAGTGAAGCAGGTAAGGTCTTATTGCAACGCGCTCGACAGCTGCTTGCCGATGCCAGTGCGATTGAACAACAGGCTCATCATCTTGAACAAGGCTGGGAAGCCGAAATTCGGCTTGCGGTTGAAGCCTCCTTCCCAACAAATTACTTAATGCAGGCTTTAAAATCCTTTGAACCACTGGCAAAGAATACACAAGTTCGCTTACATGAAGTCGTTTTATCCGGCGCAGAAGATGCATTGCTAAAAGGTGATGCGGATTTGGTTATCAGCCCATATATCCCACAGGGATTTTTGGGTGAAGAACTGCTGAAAGTCGAATTTGTTGCGGTGGCTCACCCTGAACATGCATTGCATAAAATTAAGCACAAATTAACCACCCATGATCTTGAACGGGAAACCCATGTTATTGTAAGTGACTCAGGCAAAAAAGGAATTGATGCTGGCTGGTTGGGTAATGTGCACCGCTGGACAGTGACCAGCCCGGAATCTTCCCGGAAAATTATTAGCAACGGATTGGGTTTTGGCTGGCTGCCAGAAAAAGAAATTGAGCAAGCGATTAATAACGGCGAGCTAAAACCTTTGCCGCTAAAAGAAGGTCAACGAAGGAAAAGCAATCTTTACCTTGTGTATGCCAACCCGCAGCAAGTTGGCCCGGCAACCGAACAACTGGCTGACTTATTAAAACAGGTTTGCATCCAGAATGTATAAAATATCTATTTTAACAGTGCTTTTACTTTATCCAGCAGAGCATCAGAAGACCAGTCACGTCCCCCTATAGCCCGGTAAATAATATAACCATTTTTATCGAGTACAAAGGTGGTTGGTAACCCCATCACCGACCAGTCATTAATAATATCCCCGCTTGTGTCCAGTAATACCTGAAATTCAATGGGGTAGTCTGCCATAAAGTTGAAAATCGTGTCTTCGTCTTCACCCACATTAATGGCAATCATCCCTATACCGAGTGGTTTAATTTTTTGCCAGCCTTTGTTCATAGCTGGCAATTCTTCCCGACAAGGCGGACACCATGTTGCCCAGAAATTAATAATAACCGGCTTCCCACGGTAATCTTTTAATGTATGCGTTTTACCGTCCATATCTTTTAAACTGAAGTCTTTTGCCAGTATTTTTTTTGGTAGCAAGGTTAAGCCCTGCCCGGCGTTGGCATAATGACTAAAAAATAACAAAGTAAAAAACAATGTCGTGTATTTAAAGAATGGTTTTATCATTTTAATGATCCTGTTTTTAGCGGTCATCGGGGCAGGTTATTGCACGAATCCACGTACTATTGGTTTTTTTGTTTTGCTTCCATACAACTTTTAAATCAAAACTAGAGTTTGGCGGCAAACCAAAACTGACCATTCCCCATCCATAATCACCCCCGCCTGTAAAAGCTTGCTGTGTAGGAAAGGTTGCCCATGTAAAAGCAATACGTGCAGCGGTAGTCACCTCCGATGATGGCCATTGTGCTTTCCAGATTTCTTTTAATTTTACAGGTTGTATCTTGTTATTAATTTTTATTTGCCAGTCTTTAAGCGAATACGATACTGGCTCAGCATGCTCAGGCTTTCCTGTATTAGTGCCAATTGCCTGAAATATACAACTGAGTGCAAGATCGTTTGCTGTTTTACTTGAAAAACCACGTCCCTGAAAAAATGCACGCGTCTGGTCAGGTAAACGCTGAATAAGCTCTAGTTTAAAGTCCCCTTCTTTTAAAACCCATGATTGCAACTCCGTCGAAGAGTTTTTTGTTACGACAACGCTAGCAAAAGAGTTGGCCGCCATAAGTAATAGTGGAATAATTAAATAACTTTGTTTTTGCGGTAACTGCATTATTGAATATACCCGCTATTGATTGACTCCTTAATATATAGGCTAAGCCCTATGCACGTCAAGCGAATGAAAAATATATAATTTCAATAAATCACCACTATATTTTAATATTTCTTATCGTAAAAACTGAGGCTAAGCTCTTATACAAAAAGTAGCAAAGGGTGCAGAATTTTTCATCCATTTACACTATTTAAATAGATACGCGTAGCTACGGTATGTAAGGGGTGGTGTAGTTATTAAGCTGGCCTGTCTAAATCTTCAATAATCGGGCAGCCCTCTGCGCTGCCTCGACATAGATTAAGCAACAAAGTCAGTTCATTTTTTAATGTGGTTAATTCATTGACCTGCTCTTCAATTGCGCTAAGCTTTAGCGCCGTTAACTGCCGAATACTGTCTTTGGCTGTTTGTGGTGCGGCACGCATTTCAAGCAGATCTTTTATTTCACCCAGTGAAAAATTCATGTACTGAGCACGCTTGATAAACCGCAAGCGTGATAGATCGCTGTCATCATATTGCCGCACACCTGAGGCTGTACGTGAGACATTCGGGAACAAACCAATTTTTTCATAATAACGTAGCGTATCTGCTGTTACGTTAAACTGTTTGGTGACATCACCAATGCGATATAGCCCCATCATTAATACTCGTAAGTTACTAGCCAGTTAATATATCAGTATAGACTCTTTATTCCCATTCCAGTTCCATATAAACATGCAGTACATTGCGCCCCAGTAACATTTCATAACCAATAAGCCGTTCATAAGGTGACAGTGGATATTCTTTTAAGCTGCTGACATCCTCTATCTGGCCGCCTTTTTTGATAAACGCCTTAACGGATGAGCGCAGTAAACTGAGAAAATCATAAGTGTCTGCTTTTGCTTTTTTTATACTAGTTGCATGACCATGACCGGGGATAACATAGTCAGGTTCTAATGCGCTGATATATTCAAACGATTTTAACCATGACGCTGTGTTCGAATCTCTTGATACAGCCAGCATTCGTTCTGTTGATATAATGTCGCCACTAAATACAACTTTTTGCACGGGTAACCAAACAGAAAAATCACCAGGCAGATACCCAGGCCCTACGTAATGCAATACAAACTCTATATTACCAACCACAAACGTTTTTTCTTTTTCAAAAATTTCGTCCGCATAAACATCTTTGGTACCTGCGGAAAATTGAGGGAAAATATAATCATCCAGACGAGAAAGCAAACCAGTTGCGCGCTCATGCTGTTCTTTAAGGGCCACCTTGCTCGTAATAATTTTAGCCCCTAACGATTCAAAATAGCTATTCCCTAACCAACGTAAATCTTCGCTACCAGTATTAATAACCAGTACCACTGGCTTACTGGTTATTTGTTTTATTTTTTGATGGATTTGTTTTGCTGCTAAATAACTTGCACCGGAATCGATAAGTACCACACCTGCGTCTGTTATGACAACACCAAACGTTGCGTTGGTTCCATAGTTCCATTTTGACATTGGGCCGCGTTGGCCTACCAAGGCATAAACAGTATCTGTCACTTTTTGAATTTCAATTCTTTCGGCTGGTCTACCCCAAACAGTTGAAAGGGAAAGTAATAAAATAACAATAAATGCAAATTGCATAACTACCCTTTAATATTGAATAATAAAGAAATATTCATTTAACAAATACAAGCCGGTTAACATCAGCGTAACACCTGCAATAATCTCAAACACACGCTGATAACGTGACAATATCTGTAACGATTCAAGCCAGCCCATACTCCAGGCACCTAAAATAACTGGAATGCTCCGGCCTAAAGCAAAAGCAAGTAGCAATGCAAAACCAAACAAAGGTGAGCCGATACTGGCACTGGCTGTTAAGGCAACCAGTAAAGCTGGCGTACAGAAGGGGCAGACAGCCACTGAAAATGGAATGCCTAATAAAAATGCACCCCAGATACCAGTGGCCTTATGTCCTTTTACACCGAACCAGCGTAAACGAATATTAATTAAACCTGCCCACATTAAACCCATAAAAATAAGCACAGGCCCAAGTAGCAAACCCCACTCTCGACCCATTACCGATTTTACCCACTCACCGCCCAACGCAGCAACAACACCAAGCGTAACATGCGTAACCAGCATGCCTGCAACAAAAGCACTACCCATTAATACCGCACGGCGCTCTTCATGTGCTTTGGTAACATAGGCAAGCATTACTGGCACAGATGCAAAAGAAACAGGATTGAAACTGAAAATAAAACCTGCCAGAAAGCCAATACCAATCCCCGCCCAACTGGCATGTTGCAGTGAGTTTTTAAATGTAGCAACATTGATATCAAGTGCAGGGATTAACAGGTAAGTCGCCAGGCCGAGTAAAAGGACTGCGGTTAAATACGGACTGCCTTTTGAGGCACGATTTAAAAACTCCAGCCCGTCACGCTGCAAACCTTTCACTGTGACAACTATCATCGGTAGCGTAAACATTGTGGAAAACAACAGACCAGCTAGTATTGCATACTGTATAGAAGCAACGCTTACCACCATCCCCGCAACAATAATAACCAGAGGTAAAGTACAGGCAGGTAACGTGAGCCCAAGTTGGACAGCAAAAGGTAATTTTCTGCCGCCAGGAAATAGCCGGAAAAATTCCAGGTGCGGAACAGGTAAATAAACAAAACGTGACAGCAAATAAATAGCAGCCATAACAAGAAGAATAATACTTGGTGTATACAAGCCCCATGCTGGCGCTTCAAAAATAGCCACTGCAAGCAGCATAATAACAATCAGCAGAATACTGCGACTAAGCCACACTGAAAACAGATTATAGCAACACGAATCCACTTCTTTATTTTGATGAACACGCCGTGAAAAAAGCGTATGCGTTGCAATTGTGCAGGGTTCAAAGAAGGCAAGAAATCCAAGTAATATTGTAGAAACAATGAGTAGCGTTAGCATTTAATTAGCCTTTAACCTTGAGTCCAGTTCGGCGCGTAGTTTTTTCGCCGAAGGTAAACTTGAAAAAATCAATTCCCCATCAATCACAATTGAAGGAGTTGTCATTACCCCCAGAGAAACGGCATAGTCCAGATCTTCCAGAATATTGACCTCACGCCATTGAATTTTATTACCGCCTGTTTCATCAGCCAGTTTTCGTAGTACATCTTTAGCATGGCTGCATTTACTGCAACCCGGCGATGAGAATATTTCTATAGTAATACTCATTATTATCTCTTGAATAAAGAATTAAAGATCCAGCCATATGCGAACGGGTAACAATACATAGGCGGCGGTAAAACCAATTATCCAGATAGCAACCGAGGTCCAGTATATCCGCTTATTCCATTTAAACGCTGTATTGCAGGCTCGTGCCAAATCAGCATCGACTGGACAAGCTCTCCCCTGTCGAAACATCAGCCAAGCTGAAATGAGTAACATAATACCCGAGAAACCAAACACCCATATTTTATACTGGCTTAAAGTGATTAAGAAAGGAAAGGCACTTGTCATTGCTGCAACCGTTGCTCCCATGCCTAAAGTAACAAAAATAATCGGTATCGCACAGCAAACGAGTGTACCGGTCGTTGTAAATAGCGAAAACACCGTGACACTACTTTCTTTAAGATTTGATGTTTTAGCAACCATCGGCAAGCTCCATTTACTACGTGAAATAATTATTTAATTGGTGTGGTTTTCATGCTGCGGAATGTGAAGCCTGCATCATTAAATAAGGTTTTCATTTTATCTTCTTTTAACTCAATGCCTTCTTCCGCATCAACACTGACTAAACCTTTATCCAGATCAATTTGAATATTACTGATCCCATCCATTTTCTTGAATTTTTTCTCGATGCCATAAGCACAGAATGGACAGGCTAAACCATCAACTCGAATGTCATAGTTTGTTCCTGCGGCAAAACTGACTTGCAGTGAACTGAGCATCACCAGCGCGCTTAAAACAGCCATTGCTATTGTTTTTTTCATTTTATAACTCCTGATATTTTTAATATATTAATGTTTAATTTTAAATCTAAATTCCCCGTCCGCTTGCGGCGGGCACAAAACCGTTGGGGTTTCCAAAGCGGAGCTCTCCCCTTTGGTCGTCAGCGGGGTGCATAGCCCGTTGACGATATATAATTGATTTACATATGCCATTCAAAACTCATTTTTGCACGATAATCTGACTTCTCCTGTGAGCCATTTAAATTACTCACAACAGGAAATTGAACACCCGCTTTAATCGCAAAGTTTTTAATTGTCCAGAATATTCCAGGTGTAATAAACCATTCATCACCGCCGGTATTCGCAACCGTATTGCCGTTAAGTGTTGCCTGATCACCTAACTCACCATTGAGCTCTAATAACCAGACTGTATCCGGTTCGGTATACGTCGTCAGCGTTGGGCGAATCCCAATAACAAAATCAACCAGCGTTTTACTGCCACGTTTTAAACCTGCACTGTTGGTTCCATTATCACGGTAACGCACACTTGCCCAGCGATACCAGCTACGCCCTTCGTAACCGTACGATAAACCAACAATACTATCGGTGGTGCCAGTACCCAATGCCGGGCTTTGGTTTTCATCACCTGTTTTACTAAGGAATTTTAAGGAAATAGCTGCACTTTCCTGCAAGCCCAGTGAATCTTTACGCCAGAAACGATATTTTGTGAAAACAGCAGTATCGCCGATGCCACTTGATGAGCCTCCAATATTAGACTTAATCGCATAGGGAACTTCAACACCAATTGTCCAGTCGCCCGTGAGGCCATAGCGAAGATCCAGGCCAATTTCATTATCCAGCTTATTACCTGCTTTTGTGGAATGCAGTTCTGTCGCAACTTCAACGCCACCTTTAAAAAGTGTGTGCGGCCCCTGACCAAACACAGGGTCATGCGCGAACGCGGTGTTGAGAGAAAAACCAGATGCAAGTACAAACCCCAGTCCAAGCTTTGTTTTAAATTGAGAAGCCATTATTTACCTCATTGATATAGACTTAAATTAATGATTAAAGTTTGCCCTTAATCATCGTCTTCTTTAACTTGAGGTAATCATAGAGGCTGGAGTTAACTCCAGGTCAAGCGATTTATAGAGAAAATCTAAATTATTTTGCCTTTATTTTTGAGAATTTACTTTAACTCTATAAATTCAATAAAAACATTAACTTATGGAAACAACCTGTTAATCCACTTAACAAACCGGCGCGTTCCTGCGCTAAATAGCTTCGGCGCATAGCCTGAATTAACCGCGCGCCGGTGAATTTGCGCCAGCGTCGGGTAGGCATGAATGGCCGCTGAAATATCCCCTATTTTAATACCCGCTTGCATAGCGAGGACAATTTCATGAATAAGCTCACCTGCATGAGGTCCTAGAATAGAGGCACCCAGTATTTTTCCCTTGTGTGTTACAAGTTTATACAAGCCTTCGGTTTCCACATCGGTTAATGCCCGGTCATTATCTTTAAATTCAAAACGCAGCACTGTTGGTTTTATGCCCTGCTCGCGTGCCTGCTGCTCGGTTAAACCCACCCGCGCCAGTTCCGGTTCGGTATAAGTGACCCAGGGAATAACGCGATAATGGGTCTTTTTGGGGAAACGAAATATGGCATTGCTGATAACAATGCCAGCCTGATATTCCGCCATATGGGTAAACAGATAAGGCCCACAAACATCGCCACAGGCATAAATATGCTTTTGCGATGTGCGCATGCGACGGTCAACTGTAATCCCACGGCGACTATATTCCACCCCCGCCGCATCTAAACCAAGGTTATCGGTATTCGCCTGGCGACCAGTTGCCATCAGAATTTTATCGGCTTCCAGTTTTAAACCACTATTGCACTCAATCGTAGTGGCTTCATTACTCTTATATATACGTTTAGCGTCTGTTGAAGTGTGGATAATAATGCCTTCTGCAACTAATGCCTTATGCAAGGCATCCGACAATTCGGGGTCTTCCTGCGGCAAAATTCTTTCTCCGCGCTGTAAAATCGTAACCTTACTGCCGAGGCGGGCAAATGCCTGTCCCATTTCCAAACCAATCGCCCCCCCACCGAGCACGACCAGTCTTTGTGGTAAGTCAGGTAAAGAAAATAAATCGATATTAGTGAGGTAGCCGGTTTCTTCAAGGCCACGAATGGGGGGTATAAAGGCTTTGCTTCCGGTTGCTAAAACAAAACGTTTGCCTTTAATAACCTGATCGTTAACCTCAACTGAATAAGCATCGACAAACCGGGCATGACCAAAGATCACTTCACAACCATAACCTCGAAAGCGTTCAGGGTCATCATGATGTTGAATATGTTCAATAACCGACTGTACATGCTCATTTACTTTAGCCAAATCAACTCTGACATCCACAGTGCCAAGACCAAATTCGTCAGCACGCCGCATTAATGCAGCAACTCTGGCCGACTTGATTAAGGTTTTACTGGGCACACAACCATAGTGCAGGCAATCGCCGCCAAGTTTATCTTCCTTTTCGATTAATGTTACTTTTAAGCCCAGTTGTGCTGCAACGCTGGCAACAATAAGTCCACCGGCACCACCACCAATAATAACAAGATCCTGTTGACTCATTGAATGGCCTCTTTTAATTTTATAAGCAGCGAAGTACTTTGTTGGAACAAATAATAAACAATCGGTATTTTGTTTTTATATCTAATCTGCTTATGGAATTGTTCATATTTTATCACTCTTGTTAGCAGTATTTAAACCCGAACACCTTCTATTAATAAATAGGTATCATCTTTCAGGAAACTTGTATTTGTAATTTTTAGATCGGGTGATTGCTCAATATAACTAAGGGTATTTCTATCAAAGCGAGCTCCATATATTTTTTCTACAAATGAAGCGAACAGCTCCTGTCTTTTCCTTATATTACGATTTTTTGAAAATACTATTTCTAAAATCCTGAATCGTCCACCTTGTTTTAAAATTCTACTGAACTGTTCAATAGCCAACGGCTGTATTTCATCAGGCATCACGCAACACATAAAAGTCGAAAGAACCCAGTCATATTCATTTGAACCGATTGACTTCATGATTGTAGCATCTTCATTTACCAGCTTCACCCTGCACTTTGATTTTGAAGCTCGCTTTTTTGCTCTATGTAACATATGGCGACTTAAATCAATTCCTGTCAGATCCGTATCTTCGTGGTAGAACTCTATATTTCTTCCTGTCCCAATGCCTGCTTCTAGCACCTTACCCCTTAAATCACCAACCAACTCTGGCCGCCATTGCTGGTACACCCTCTCCCAGGGATAATCCAGGATGTCATAAAAATACGCCGTTATGCTGTATTTTGTTTGTAACAATAAATTTGTTTCATGAGGCTTCATATTAACTTCCACTGCTTATATCGCTAACAATATTTTATGTTCATAACTCTAAGTGTATCGATAATGTTTATTTTTTTACCATCAATATGCCCTTGTCAGAACCATTTAAACAGCCAGTATTTTTCAAAAGCAACTTTACCCAAATGCATAAGGTAACCCGGTTTATACAATTTCATTTCAGGTTTTGGTTCTGCATAAAAATTGCCATTACCCATGCCAGCTTTACCATTTCCTGTTTCAATAAAACAGGCGCCATGTCCATCAAAAAGTTTGGGTCGCCCTTTTCCTGCTATCTCATAAACAATATTATTTGCCACGACCTCAGCTTGCCCATGAGCAATTACACCGGCTTTCGGCAAGGGTTTACCCACGCTGAGTTTAATCCCCGTTACATCACCAATAGCATAAACCTGCGGGAAAGACGTTGTTAATTTGTATTTATCTACCGGTATCCAGCCACTCTCGCCAGTTAGTCCGGCATCACGCACGGCTTTAGGTGCCCGGTGTGGGGGCACATAAACAAGGAGATCAAAGTCGACACTAACCCCATTAGAAAATGTAATTTTTTTATTAGCCGCATCTACAGCAGTGACTGTATGTTCAGAATGATAACCAACCTCTTTCGCTTCAACCATCGCGCGTAACTGGCGCGAGTTTTCTGGGCCTGAAAGCGACATTGGCCCTGGCTCTGGTGTATAAATATCAACTTGGACTGCATTACGAATATTTCGTTTTCGACAATCGTTTTCAAGTAACAACGCCGCCTCAACCGGTGCGGCTGGGCATTTAAAAGGAACAGAACTGACCAGCACAACAATTTTTCCTGCTTTAAATTTTAAACGTGCTTCATTAAGTTGTTCAGCCCCCTCTAAAGTATAAAAGGTATGGCCTGCCTCGCTTAAACCAGGAATGGTTTCAGCTGCCATTTCTGCACCTAAGGCTATAACGATATAATCGCCAACTAAAGTTTGACCATTGACCTCGATGCTACGCTGTTCGGCATCAATACTGTCAATGCTCCCCTTTATAATTTGTACACCCAGCCCTAATAGTTTCGTTCGTGGTCGGGAAATATCTTTTCGACGACGAGTGCCGGTCATAAGCCAGGGGAGCGAAGGTGAAAAAACATACTTGTCATCACGTTCGATAAGTATAATGTGGTGTTTTGGTGCTAGCTGTTTACGCAGTTGAGTGGCCACCACCACACCACCTATTCCTCCACCCAGTATAAGTATCGTTTTTCCCTGGCTTGCCTCATTCATTATACTTTTCTCCATTAAGATTGACTAACCATTCATTGATTATAGTCACAAATATTACTTTTTTTGTTCGCTAACAATGCTCTCTTTTAATGTTTTTAAATAATCCTGAATACGCTTTGCGTTAGCGCCACGATCAATAAGCCCAATACGTGATCTAGAACGAATATCAACGAGAGTGCCATTATTATCGGAAGAAGCAATACGTAAAACCACTTCATCTTTAAAACCAAATAATAAAGACGTATCAACCGCCTCAATTCGACCCTCGACTGGATCTTTAGCTATTACTTGCCAGCCCTTATCAAGGACGACCAATAAAGCTTGCTCAAAAACTTTTTCCTGAGCAATAGATAGAAAAAGAGGTTTTAAATCAGGATAAGCCGCTTGTTGAATATCGGCAACCCTTTGTCCTGGATACTCCATTGGCATAGGTACATCCCAAAAAGACGGTGGATCCTGAGTATCCGTACTAACATCGTTAATTCGAGGATACACTGTTGCACTGTATTCAAACAGTGCAGTCGCTGTAATCACAGGCAAACTTAAAGCCATACCCGCGATCCCTAACCATTGCCCACGTCGTTGGTTTTGAATACGTATTTTTAATGTACTATAAACCGATATAATTAAAGCAATAATGGCAACATAAGCGCCCCATTCAAAGATTATAAAGGCATCAGGATGCCACCACCAACCTAAACGATAGCCGGCTATTGAAATTGCAGCCGTTACTATCGCAGTAATACCAAGAACAAAGCCGAATAAAATCATTTTTGATACTGGTTTATGGAAACTTTGCTTTTTCATTTGCTCTACCCTCTCCGACTAAACAACAGTTTTTAAGATAATATAACTTGCAACCAGTACCAAAAATAAGCCAAACCCGCGTTGTAATAATGCAGCCGGTAAACGATGACTAATGTGGCTACCAATAAAACTACCTGCAATTGCAATAGCGGTAAAATTGGCCATTAGCATATAGTCAATTTCAACTGCACCTGCATAACCGGCAAAACCAGCGAATGATTTAACAGCAACGATGCTTAGCGAGGTACCCACCGCCTCTTTCATCGAAAGACCCGATAACAATACCAGCGCAGGCACAATCAAAAAACCGCCGCCTACACCAACGACACCGGTTAACACACCCACCGTTACGCCATGAATGGCAATGTGTCGATATTGAAATTTGCCACTCTGACCATCCAGGCATTGCACCGCTGCCGCACCAACCGATTTGTGTTTTTTCTTTAACATTTTCCATGCAGCGGCATACATCACCAAAGCAAAGATGGTTAATTGAATTGTCACCGGGGTAATCACACCCAGCAAAGCACCACCGTAGGTGCCGATTATCCCAAAGGCACCAAAAACAGCCGTTACTTTTAAATTAACATTGCCTTTGTGCCAGTGTTGCAGTGAAGTAATCGTTGCCGTAATGGCCACGATACCTAAACTCATTGCAATGGCGGATTTTGGTTCAATATTTAACAGGTAAAGCAAAGCAGGTGTCGTGGCAATTGAGCCACCACTGCCAAAGATCCCTAACAATAACCCTGTAAATAAACCTGCTAAAAGGACAGCTATCGACATATCACACCTACTAATCAATTATTTACTTGAATAGCAGAATAACGCATACTGGATTAAAATCAAGCTAAAATATAACCACTTGATATATATAACTATTTTCACATGATGTTCTAGGCGCTAAAACAGCAAGTGGCTGATTTCCCATTCCGTTATTTAGACTACTGTCATCAAACTGCTATTTAAACTCTGCAACTCGCAAGCATAAGCCCGCCATACAGTAAATGAAACCAGCGGGAACTTGCTTAATCGTAATGAATGCATCATTATTTTGCACAAAAGAACCATCACGCCTATATCACTCTACTCATTAGCAGAACAGCCCGGCATTTGGTGGCTAAGCGTTTAGTACTAATTTAATAACTGCGCTTGTTTTACCTGCGCCTAAAGGTAACTATTGTTTAAGGTATAAATATACATGCAACATACACTAGCCGCCTTTTCACAATTACGTGAAGATTTACAATCCGTTATTATTGGGCAGTCCGCATTAATCGACAGGCTAATTATTGGCTTATTAACTGGCGGCCACTTATTACTTGAAGGGCCACCAGGTCTGGCAAAAACAACCGCAGTCAAGGCACTCGCCAGTGGTGTGCATGCAAATTTTCAACGTATTCAATTTACCCCCGACCTGATGCCGTCCGACATTACCGGCAGTGATATTTTTGATCCCACTACCAGCGAATTTAAATTTTCTGCCGGCCCTTTGTTTAATGAAATCGTATTAGCGGATGAAATTAACCGTGCCCCTCCTAAAGTTCAATCTGCACTATTGGAAGCCATGGGCGAACATCAGGTATCGGTTGGCAGCACCACCCATGCGCTGCCTGATTTGTTTTTTGTAATGGCAACACAAAATCCACTGGAGCAAATGGGCACTTACCCTTTACCTGAAGCACAACTTGACCGATTTTTACTGCACGTTGTAATAGATTATCCATCTAATGAAAATGAATTACTTATTTTAAAACGTGACCGACAAACCCACTTTGGTGATGATAACTTGCTTAACTCAGGTTTAGTGCAACCGGAGATGATATTAAAGGCTCGTCGTCAGGTTGCAGAAATGCATGTTGAAGAATCGCTGGAAAAATACGTCGTTGATCTCGTAACAGCAACACGTGATATTAAAAAAATTGACAGTACCTGGGCAGGCTATATTGACTCACCCGCTTCACCACGTGCTTCTATTTCGTTGCTTCGTGCCGCCAGTGCACTGGCTTACCTGAATGCACGTGATTATCTAATCCCTGATGACATTATTGAACTTGCGCCGGATATTTTACGCCACCGCATCATTCCGAGTTTTACGGCTAAAGCAAACAATGTCACCGCCGATCAACTTATCGATAAAATCATTGACGTTATTAAAGTCCCTTAAGTTTTAAACAGCATGTTCTATTTTACCTTTGCAAGCAAACTTCGAAATTTTTATAAAAAGGCAGCCAGTGATGTCAGCCTGTCCGATAATGAAATACAGATATTACGGGACAAGTCTAAACACATCCGCTTACCCTATCTAGAATCAAGTAAAACATCTTCAGAAAATATGG
Source organism: Gammaproteobacteria bacterium (assembly GCA_003232015.1). The sequence continues at coordinate 17,248 of QIKU01000082.1, read as the reverse complement.
CGGGTGATCTGCAATCACGGCTAAGGGGTTCCGGTGTTGACTTTGAAGAAAACAAACCCTACCAGGCTGGTAGTGACTCGCGCTATATAAACTGGCGAACCTATGCACGTACTCAGCAACTTTACGTTAATATTTACAATGAAGACAAACGCCCTTCCCTGTATATTGTTCTGGATCAACGCCGTAATATGTATTTTGGAACACGCAAGCAGCTTAAAATAAAACAAGCCCTGAATATTGCTATATTTTCAATTTTTCAGGCCATCCAGCAACAACACACGATTGCAGGCATGCAAATACAGAGGAAGCCACAATGGCATGCTGCTTATAATAGCCAAAGCTCTGCTTTAGCCTTTATAAAGGCATTAAATTTACCATTAGCTAAACAAAACGAAAATACAGGTGAACCCGCTTTAAACGACATATTAAATAAACTGCAATTAAAAGAGGGGGCAGAACTTATTATTATTAGTGATTTTAATGATATGGATGAACAAACCATTGCCGGTTTATATAGCATTAGCCGGAAACATAAAATAAAGTTAATACAGGTTCTTGACCCAGTTGAAATTGAATTACCAAAGCAGGGGAAATATTATATAAAAGGCACAGAAAATTCAGAACCGCTTCAACTTGACTGCAATAATAAAAATATTAAAGTGCTGTACAAAAGCAGACTCAGTGAAAAATTTACTCAACATAAAGCACAATGCCAAAATATGGGTGTTCAGTTTTTTCAATATTTAACAACCGATGACATTTATCAGAAATAGCAAATGAATAATCTGAATAATTACAAATGGATGGATATAGCAGAGCCAGAAAATATTATAACAACAAGCCCTGCATGGCCATATTTACTGATTACAATAGCCGCACTCATCATCACGTTTTTTGTTATTCGACACTTTAACCTTCGCTTTAAACTTTGGTATATAAATTACAAGATTGAGAATAATACTAAAGAAACAGCAAGAAAAATACTGGCTTTATTTAAACTGGAAAAAAACACAGACTATGTCGAAAAAGTACTGCACATAAATAAAGAAGCAAGCAGTCATTATAGACAGCAATTACTCAAGGCATGTTATACTGGCAATCCTGTAGAGCAACAGCATATTCATTTATTATTAAAATCTGTCCGCGACTGGTTACGCTAGCAACATGGATAGCACAGCCTACATTGAATCGATTTCTTTTTCTCGACCTATATGGCTCTATCTTTTTGTCCTGTTCATTATCATTTTTCTGCTGGCAAAAAAAATTAAATTCAGCAACCTACTACAGCAGTTAACCTTTAAATACACCTACCATCATCCTTATTACCCATTATTAACCCATATAGTAAATCAGAAAAAATCAAAAAAACAACGACCAGGTCTTTCTGTTAATAAAACTGCATATCTTATATTACTCGGCTTGTTATTCCTGTCTCTGGCAGAACCCTACCAACAAGGACAAAAAATACCCGATCCACCAATTAATCGGGATATTGCCTTTTTGGTAGATAACGAAGTGAGTATGGTGCTCAAGGATTATTTTATAGATAACGAACGAGTCGAACGTCTGACAATGGTAAAAAGTGTGCTTATGAATTTTGCTAATAAATTAGCGGGTAACCGGATTAGCCTTATTACCTTCTCGGAAGAAGCACATACACTTTTACCATTCACCACTGATACCAAGCTGGTAAAGGCCATGATACCCAGAATTACGGCCACTTTAACAGGACGAACCAGCAACCCACAAAAAGCTTTATTATATACACTTAATTATTTACACAACACCCATTTAAACACAGACGCATCCAGTCCAAGCATCGTTCTTATCACGGGTGTACTCCGTCCACCACGTGACATTGATCCCATTGCTATTGCAAAATATATAAAGCAAAAAGGCTATAAGCTTTATGTTATTGCCATTGGCTCAAGCACATACAAGGATTCTGACGTTAATAATTCAACTCTTATTTACCACCCTGCCAGCTTTGAACGCCTTAAAAGTATTGCAGAGGCAGCAAATGGTGAGTTTTACCGGGCTGAAAATACGGCTTCGCTCACTGGTGTGATTCAAAAAATACTGGCATCGAAAAAAACAAAAATAATGTCTGAAGTAGAATACATCAAAATACCTCTGTTTCAGTGGCCACTTGGCTTGTTTTTAATTTTACTCCTGGCTCATTACATCATTAGCTCACTCACTATAAGGCAAAGTAATGCCTGATCTTGCTGGATTATTAAACTTCAGTCATCCATCTTTTCTTTTTGGAATGGCTATTCCTGTTATTATTCTTGCAATTTCATATTTAAAAAATAATATTTCAATCAATCGTTACTGCGACAAAGCACTGCTTCCCTGGGTTATAGAGAACAATAAAGAATCACCTGTAAAGAGGATATTACATGGAAAATTACTGGTCGTAATTTCATGGTGCCTGTTTTGCCTTGCATTGGCCGGGCTAAGAATAAATATTGAGGAGCACTCACCTGCAAACAATAACATTTATGACACTGCAACAGTTATTGTTCTAGATATATCCCGGTCAATGTTGGCAGAAGATGTCTACCCCAATAGAATAACAAAAGCAAAATTATTAATTGACGGCCTGCTTTACCGTTCAACAAATAAATTATTCAGCCTGGTTGTCTATGCAAATGAAGCGCATACTGTTATACCATTAACTTATGACAACGATGTGATAAAAAGTGTTCTTAAATCTATTCAACCGAATATTTTACCCGTTGAAGGTTCAAATTTTGAGTCAGGTCTTAATCTTTCTGTAAAGCTATTAAATAAATCAGCCGTTAAAAACAAGTCCATTATTTTACTAACCGATGGTGACTTTGATCAGAAAAAAATATCCCAGCTCTCTGATACACACCAAAAAATTAATCTCACTGTTTTTGGTATTGGAACCCCTGAAGGTCAAGCCATCCCCCTGAAAAAAGGAGGCTGGTTATCTTTCAATAATCAGCCAGTAATCAGCCAACTCAATGAAGTTAACCTGAAAAAAATAGCAAAGCACTATGGGGGGATTTACCAAACAATTAAAAACAATATCAAGCCAGAGAATATAAAATTAGCCACATCGCCAACAAGCAAGTCACCACTTAAATTATCAGGTAACACGATTATTATCTGGAAACAGGTATATCACTGGTTTTTAATCCCGGCACTATTCCTTTACCTGTTAAACACACTATCAACAACCAGAGCACTGAAGCTATTTCGCTCCAGACTAACCCCCACCGGCCAAACGATAACAACTGCAATGACGCTAGCTGGGCTGCTTATTGTATTTTCTACTTTACCGGCTATATCTGAAGCAAATGAAGCCTCACAAAATAAAATAAATTTAGAGCAGGCAAATACAGCTTACTTTAATAATAATTATATAAAAGCAGAAGCATTGTATAAAAAAGCAAGCGGGTTTGACGCTCTTTTTGGTCAGGCTAACTCTTTGTACAAACAAAAAAATTACTTAACTGCTATCCGCCTGTATATACAATCCGTATTATCAGCAACAGATAATACACAACGTGCAAAGGCATTATACAATCTTGCAAATAGCTATTATATTATTGGCGACTACCCGCAGGCCAGTAATTTATACCGCGACACACTTAAATACAACCCCAGCTTTGAAAACGCAAAAATAAATTTAAAATATGCCATTGCATTAGATATAAAAGTAAAGCATGCCCTGAAACTCCGCAAAGGAAAAAAAGAAAACAGGGCGTCCAGAGCAGGTTCGGGTACACGTTTTTCAAACGTAGAACAAGGTGTTGAGGTAGGCAAAGCGAAAGTCACTCTGGGTGATGACGACAACGAAAAAGTGACGTTCTATAATCTACCCTTAAATGATGAACTTACCAGACAGTTGATAAACCGAGGCATTAAATATTCGAGGCTCAGCTCCACTGTAATCGATAAAACAAGCGAAAATAAAAAATGGGGTTTTGAATACACAACACTGGATATGGTTAAACTACTTGTGCAACAGGAAAAAATGGATAATTTTAAATTATGGAAGAGATTATTTGAGATAGAAGAAGGCTTTCCTGCTCCTGTAGAAGAACCACTTACTAAGCCTGGCGTGAATCCGTGGTGAATTTCACGCAACAAATTATCAAGATTACACTGGTAACTTGCCTGTTATTAACATTTAACATTCAAGCCGCAGAACAAGTAAACCCGGTTGAGCTAAACGTAATAAAAAAGACAGTGGTATACGGGAAATCATTAAATATTGAAGTCAAAACGCTTACAAAAGAAAACATTAATATTTCCAGCCTGCTTAAACCTCTGGAAAATAATTTTTTATACTCAATAACAAATAGCGATACAGCAAAGCGATATACACGGTACAAAATAAAATTAGCACCCTTGCAACCAGAGATAAATCGAATCCCTTCGTTATATTACAAACAATATAAAACCCAACCGGTAAATATTAACGTTACTTCCCCACTATCAAAAACAGGTCAGCCTGTTTCTGTAAAGCTTGAACATATCAATTCCAAACCCTGGGTAAGAGAACAAACCAGCCTAATTGTTACTATAATCACAACAGACAGAAATATTATATTAAACAATAAAAACATACAGCACAAAGGCAGTAAAAGCTATTTAATACCTCAGTCCAGTAAAAAAATGCTTATAAACAGCCAGGTATTCTATAAGCATAGAATAGGCTGGAATATATTTTTCCTCTACGAGCAGATAGTCAATCTGTCTTTACCTGAAATTGAATATATAAAAGATGGGGTTCCGCGCTATAAATTTCGCTTCCGAAAAGTTAAACTCAATATCAAGAAACTGCCTGTTTACGTTAACCCGACTATCCCCGTTGGAAAAATATCATTAAGTGCGCGTTATCTGGAATTACCCAAAATACTACTACAGCCTGATATGACCGCGATTATCCAGTATTCACTGGTTGGTAATGGCATTCCGGCAAAATGGTTACCATCATTATCACAAAAATACCTTATTACGCATAATGCGGATATAAATTTTTCACACATAACGACAAAACTTGAAACAAAAACGACAACTAATGTTCTCGGGAGAAAACTATCTGATATAGCATTCACACCAAAATCAAATGGCCTGTTACCCATTAAGAATATTCAACTGCAATATTTTGATCCAGAGACAGGATTGTTAAAATCAGTAAACTACAAACATAAGCCATTACTCGTACTGCAAGGATTGCTACAAATTATATTGATATTATTTATGCTCGCAGGGATTTATCTATTCATATCAAAGACTGCTTGCTTTTTAGGACAGTGGTTAAAAAAACATAAGCATCGATTACGGTGCAGATCAAGCCTTAAACGCGCAGAAACTTTTTCAGACATCAGGCTTGCTTTGCAAGACTTTTCAATGGCAGAGAAATGGCCTGTTAATGTAAGCTTAAACCAATGGCTATCTCAAGTTCAGAACAAATACATAACTCCGGCTAACTTACAGAAAATATGTAATAGCCTAAATAATAACTTGTACGCTATGGGTAACCAGCCAGAAACGGATGAACTTGAAGCTATAAAAGAATCACTTTTAGATATATTGATACGCCTAAAGAAAAAACCACGAAAAATAAATGTGTATTTTAGCAGGCTGCAGCTTAGTTAAGTTTGTCTTTCTCAACAGATAGCATTGGAACTGCAATAGTGGAAACACCTTCTTCATTCAGGCTTTTAATTTCTTTCTGTGTAGCCTGACCATAGATATTTTTAGGCTCCACTTCACCATAATAAATTTTTCGTGCTTCATCAGGGAAATTTTTACCAACATCGGTGAAATTTTCTTCAACATAGTTCGACAGTTTGTCAATGAATTGGTCAGAAATCATTTTTATTTCTTGCTGACTAACGACCGATGACTCATTCTGCCGGGCGCTGGTTCTGGAGCGGGTTGGAAGCGTATTAATTCGACTAGCTGTCGGTGTTTTAAGAATATTCTCATTACCACACTGTGGGCAACTAACCAGTTTATGTTTTATTTGACGATCAAACTCGTCTTTATTTTTAAACCAGCCCTCAAAATGATGCTCTAAATCACACTTAAGATTAAAAACTATCATACTGCTACTACAATTAAGTTAGGCTTGCCGGGGAATATCAAGAATGTTTATGTTCTCGTTATTATTATCTTTTGCAACTGAAATATTTTTTGCCTTAAAGATCAAAGTATATTCACCCATTTCAATTATTGCGCCATCAGTTAGCTGTTGCATATCAATACACTTATGATCAACATAAGTTCCATTCTTGCTGTTCATGTCACGAATAAAGAAGTCATTCTCATGATAAATAATAATGGCATGTTGACGGCTGATTTTATCACTTTTAATTCTAATATCATTATCAGAGTGCCGCCCGATATGCAGGCGTTTTTTATTGATTAGATATTCATCAACATAACTTCCGTTTTTGCTTAAGATAATAAAAAACTCATAGGCATTACTGATCTTTGTTTCAGTAAATTTGAATATCTTACCTGTTGGCTCCATACCAAACGGAACCCACTGTAATTCTTCAACGGCTGACTCAACAACACCTGCATTAATACTCTTCTTGTTTTCAACATAGGCTGCCAGCAGTGCATGATCAAACAAAACATTAATCAATCGTGCGCGGCCACCGGTATAAAGGTAAATTAATGGAATAACGTCGGCAGTAAATTCAACTTCATGTGCTGAACCTGCTATCTTCAACCGATGTGAGATATAGCTTTTTATTTCTTCTTTTAACATTGCTTCAAGATGGTAACGGAGTTTAATTTTACGCGTTAAAGAAGATAATTCTGTTGCTTCCAGTGTTGCTGAAAATTCAGGTTGGCCGATTAAAATTATTTGAAGTAACGGGCTACCATCAAGCGACTTTAATTCTGCCAAAGATTCAACTAAATGCAAAACATCAGTTTTCAGATTTTGTGACTCATCCACAATGAGCACAACTTTTTTCCTGGCTTGTTGTTGTTCGAGCAGGTATTCCGTTAATTTTTCGAGCAGTTCGGATTGACTGTTAACAAATAAATTAATGCCAAATTCAAGCAAAAGCATTTGTAAAAATTCATTTGGGCTAAGCTGTGTTTGATGGATTTTTGCAACCTGATACCCCGGCCCCAGCGTCGACATAAAAGCCTGACTTAAGGTTGTTTTTCCAGAACCGATTTCGCCGGTTAATACACAAAGGTTTTCTGTATCAGAGCGTATTAATTTTTTGAACATTGCCAGCGCTGCCGAATGCCCTTCACTATTAAATAAAAACTTGTGATCGGAATTCAGCTTAAAAGGCCGTTCATTTAAATTAAAAAAGTTTAAATACATTTCACTGCGTTTATATATAAGTATAACTACATGATACACAATTCCTGGCTGAATATATGGTCAAAAATTAACATTTTAATGATTTTTTGCGGATTTTAAGTATTTTATTCCATCTCAATAAGCAGCGGTAAGTAATTGAAAAATAAAATATTTTATAGTTTTATAAGACGTATTGAATCAATTTATAGTTATGTTATTGATATTTATAGTAAATTTACAAGTTAATATCCAGGAGCTCAGGTGCATGTTTCTTTAATTTATCCAGATCAATCGGCTCATCAATATCCCATAACTCATCAAGAATAGTGTAATTGATGCCACTGCGCTGCATCTTTAAAAGTGTTTCCTCTAAAACCCGATTTGTTCCCCAACTCACATCTTCAAATATTTCCGGAGCATGCTGGCTTGCACCAATCAAAACATAGCCCCCATCGGCCGCGGGCCCGATAACAAATGGTGCCGTATTTAAACTGACAATTGCTGATTTAATATAACTTTGAGAGTATAAAATACAATCCGAACCAATAATAATAACATTAGTAACATCCTGAAGTGTCTTCTGCATGGCATTGGACATTCGTTCACCTAACGTAGCTCCTTGCTGTGTACAAACCGGTATCTTCAATTTCTGCTGTCGAAAAAGATCTGTAAAATACGTGCTCGTTTCGCTTTGCCAAATTTCAAACGAGCAAAGATTAAAGGCCAGCAGATCCGTTATTATTTTCTGGAGTAAACGTGCCTGTAATTGTGCTGCACCCTCTTCACCTAAAACCGGTACTAAACGCGATTTACATTTACCGGCAAGTGGTGGCTTTGTAAAAACAAGGATCTTTGTATCCAAAAAAGTAACGTTCATTCTATTTGTAATATTGTTTTACCAGTTGACTGGCCGGTACTCCGAAAAAATACAGCAAACGCAATCGCCACATTAATAAAATTGTTTTGATGTAACCTTGTGTCTCCCATCGCCGACTTGATGAAATAACCGGGGTACGGACACATGCCGGTCGGGATATTTTCTTTAAAGATTTAGATAACGCAATATCTTCCATTAAAGGAATGTTTTTAAAACCATAAATTAAGTTAAAAGACTCACGGTAAACAAAAATAGCCTGATCACCGGTAGCAATACCGGATAAACAGGAGCGTATATTCATAAAAAATTCAATTAAGCGCAAAAACACATGCCTACCTGCTAATTTAATATTAAAACGCCCCCAGCATTTATATTCCAAAGCCTGAGTAATCAGTTGTTCAGCATTAGGTGGCAAAAGTGTATCGGCATGTAAAAAAACAAGAATGTCATTACTTGCCTGTTTAGCGCCAAAATTCATTTGTTTTGCACGCCCTTTAGCGGTACTAAAAACCTTGTCGGTATATTGCTTGCCAATAGAAAGCGTCTGATCGCTGCTGCCACCATCAACAATAATCACTTCATGCCCTTTAGCAATTAAAGAAGTTAATCCCGATAATATTTTATGTATTGTTGCCGCTTCATTAAGCGTTGGGATAATAATAGAAAGCGATGGCATTTTTAAAAGTGCGACTTAACCACAACACGAGGAGGATGAACTGTCTGACTCATTCCCTGTACTAATTTTAGAGTCTTCAACCGCTCGCACAGTAAACATGGAGTCTGACCATGCCACTGCACAGCAGGCTTTTTTCTGTGGTTCAATAAAAACAAAGTCCATTGCCAATGCACTACTGCGTAACGTATTAAAATGAATATTGCTAACCGCGATACGATCACCACGGTCAAAAACATAACCTTTATCATCGGTAACCGACGCAAAAGCACCTTTATAGATAACCGTATGCCCCTCATCCAAAGCCGTCACTTGTTCAGGCTTAATGGCCGTTAATGTTACCGAACGAAATTCAATACCATTAATTGTTTTCCACGGTGTATTATCCCATTTGTCATAGCCTACAGCGTAAAAGCCAGCATCAATAAATTTTTGTAAAAATTCTTTTTCCTGAAATACACCCGAAATGCAACCACTCCAGAGTTCCGGGTCGGCTTTCATTTCATCCGGTACAAATTCATCACTGATAATATCCGAAATAGCAACACGGCCACCCGGCTTTAAAACCCGAAAGATTTCATTAATTAACTGCAATTTTTGCGTGTCATCGACAAGATTTAAGACACAATTCGAAACGATAAGATCGATTGAATTATCTGCAATAAGCGGCTGGCTATGCTTTTGTTTTATCTGCCAGGCATCAAACTTTTCCAGATCGTCTTTGTTTTTAACCGGGTGTTTTTTTAAATACGCATCTGCCGCATTCAAGTCCAGCGCTAAGTCCTGAATGTGCCCATAATAAAAACTGACACGATCACCACCAATTTTATCCGCCATATCGGCTTTGTATTTTTGTGCAAGCGATAGCATGTCATGGTTCATATCCAGACCAATAACATGACCAGACTCACCCACTAATTGCGCCGCAATATAACAAATCTTCCCGCCACCGCTACCAAGATCAAGCACCGTGTCGCCTTTACGGACATAACGAGATGGGTCACCGCAGCCATAATCACGTTCTAAAATTTCCTGCGGTAAAATTTTTAATAAATCAGTATTATAATCGACAGGGCAACATAAATCGGCTTGCTGAGACTTTGCACCTTCGGAATAACGCTCTAATACAGATGACTTTACGTCCATAGCTTTAACTCCTGCAACTTAATCTAATAACGCGCCGCCACAACTGCTGCCCTGCCCCGCAGTGCAACCATAGCAATGGTCGGCAATATAAATGGGTAATTCTTTTAATGTGTTGCTATCTGTTGTATCTAAACACAGCTTCTTGTTGGTGGCATCTTTAATGGGCAAATTTAACATTTGGTTAAAGTCACAGTCATATAAATAACCCTGCCAGTCCACACTCACCATAGAGCGACACATTACCGTTGATAAATTTGTTTGCTGGTGCGCCGACTTTAATAACAGCATATATTCTTCAAATGTACCTTTTGATAATAGCGTACTGCCAAACCGTTTAATTGGCATGTTGGCAAGGGTGTATAAAGAATTAAAAACGATACCATGCTCGTTAAAAAGCTTTTCTTTATAGTCACGTTCCAAATCCTGTTGCGATGGCGGTAAAAATGCACCACCCGGATTGTAAACCAGATTAAGTTTTAACGCTGATCCGGCTTGCCCATAACCAAGTTCATTTAAAATTTTCAGACCCTGTAAACTTTTTTTATAAACCCCTTTGCCACGCTGACCATCGACATTGCCTTCGGTATAGCAAGGTAACGAAGCAACAACCTCAACATTATGTTTTGCTAAAAAAGCGGCTAAACCCTGTTGGCCAGGTTCAGTTAAAATAGTTAAATTGCACCGATCCATAATGTGAACCGACATTTGCGAAGCCTGTTCAACCAGATATCGAAAATGGGGATTCAGCTCAGGTGCACCCCCGGTTAAATCAAGGGTTGTAACCTTTAATGTCTTAATCGCCCTGACCACAGAATGAATCGTAGCCTCTGACATCACTTCTTTTCGATTTGGCCCCGCATTCACATGGCAATGCAAACACTGCTGGTTGCATTTATAACCCAGATTAACCTGTAGTATTTCAAGCTGTTGGCGCGCAATGGACGGGAAATCGGAGGGTATTAATTTTTCCAGGGTATCAAGCATTTTTAAAGGACTTTAATTGTAGTTAGCAAACTCAGACTCAGACGTAACAAAATAGTTCAGAACAAGGCAGGCCTAATGTTTAAGGAATCTCTGATTAATGTAATATTAGAGTTTACTAAAGTAATGCTTTATAATCGAACTCATCACATTATACACATTAAACTGGAGCACAACATGCGCTGGATCCAATCCCTAAGCTGGCCACTGGTTATTATCCTGACCTTAACCCTTGGTCTGGCACCCTTTACCCCCGAACCGCATTTGCTCGAAAAAATAACCATGTTATTTAACGGGGATTTAAGCAAGCCCATTGATATTTTTGACTTATTTCTGCATGGCACACCCTGGATTTTATTTATTTTAAAGGTGAGCACTTTATTTTCAAACACAACTAAAACTGGTTCAACCGAATAGTACCCGTTCACCCTGCTTCTACGGCTAACCACTGTGCTACAATAGAGTCAGATGGCAATACTCTAAAGCAGGTATAACGGCAGCATGAAAAATCATAGCTTATTCGGTTTTGGCCCAGGTATAAATCCTTTTTACCTGATTGATAAATGGTTAAACCCCTATGCTTATACCGAACACATCACACTAAAAGACAAGCCATTATCCGTTGAATGGACCAAACGCGCACAACGTGAATTTTTAAAAAAAACCAAACCATTAGTTGTTGAAATGCAGTTATATTTTTCCTGCGTTATAAAAAAACGGGTATTATTTACCGATAATGCTGACTTTGATCTTGCTGTTGTTAACAACAAACTTTGCGTTGCTTTCCATCCGGTTGAATCGGCGTCCTGCGACCCGATTGAGTTTGCCAAAAACTTCCCGGAAAAAAGAAGGTTTGACTCCAGCGCCTCACAAAAAATGCACCCCAAACATTTAAAAATCGATTATAAAAATCAGACATGGCAAGGTGAGTTTAATATCTAAATAATCATATAATGTTGGGCTTCCTTACGCCCCCCCAACCTACAATACCAAGCACATCACCATGATCTATTCTCCCCCTTTAGATAAACCGGAAATTATACATATTGATGATAGCGTTATCGTTGTCAACAAACCCGCTGGCTTATTAAGTGTACCGGGACGCGGCGCCGACAAACAGGACTGTTTAATTTCCCGAATCCAAGCCAGCTATCCAGAAGCATTGATTGTGCATCGACTCGATATGCCAACCTCCGGTATTTTGATACTGGCCAGAAGTCCGCAAATACACCGCCAGCTTAGCAAGCAATTTGAGCAAAGAAAGATTGCAAAAGAATATATCGCTGTTGTCCAGGGTATCGTTAAAAATAACAACGGCGAAATTAATTTACCCTTAATAACCGACTGGCCAAATCGGCCCATGCAGAAAGTTGATTATGAACAGGGGAAGTCCTCATTAACACGCTATGAAATATTGTCTACCAACTGCAAAGAACAAACAACACGTCTAAAGCTTACACCTGTAACCGGCCGTTCACATCAGCTCCGAGTGCACTTATTATCGATTGGCCATATTATTAGCGGTGATGCGCTTTATTCTAAAGCCGAAGCTGATAAACATATTCGATTACACCTGCATGCCAGCAAAATTATTTTTTTACATCCAGCAACAAATAAAATATTAACCATTGCCAGTAACAGTCCTTTTTAATAATCGAATATTTTTTTATCCAGCAAGTAGCCCCGATGGAATAAAATGCAATCCGGAAAGCAGCTCTCAACCTTCCCGGATTTCGCTTCGCAGCATCCAGGCTACGTACTACCCCGCCGCAAGCGAACGGGGTATTAACGCCTTAAATATGGTAGCCTGGATGGAATGCAATGGAATCCGGGAAATGTGTAGCACAAGCCTCCCCGGATTACGCTGCGCTACATCCAGGCTACACATTTCGTTTTTTATATCTACGCAGCAAGCAAGCTACGGGGAATTAAACCCAAAGCGATTAAATTTTAAACCGTGAAATAATTTGCTGCATCGAATGAGATAAAGCACCCACCTGTTCAGCCGCCGCACTGGTTTCCCGTGTATTTTGCAGGGTGGCGTCGGCTTCAGAACTAATTTGCACCACACTGCGATTCATTTCTTCTGCAACCGAACTCTGCTCTTCTGCTGCTGTTGCAATTTGGGTGTTCATTTCACTGATAGATGCTACGGCCTGGGTAATTTCGTCAATCGCATTACTGGCATTACTGGCCTGTTCAACACTGCTTTGTGCCTGCTCATGTCCTCGCTCCATTGCTAGCACGGCATCACTTGCGCCAGTTTTTAATTTATCCAGCATTGTGCGAATTTCTTCGGTCGAGTCCTGTGTGCGCGCGGCCAGTGTACGTACTTCATCGGCCACCACGGCAAAGCCTCGGCCTTGTTCACCTGCCCGCGCCGCTTCAATGGCTGCGTTCAATGCTAACAGGTTGGTTTGCTCGGCAATTCCGTTAATCACCGCCACAATATTGTCTACACTGTTGGTATCTTCGCCCAGCCGGTTAATTGTTTGTGATGCATTTTCAATTTCATCGGCCAGCTTTGTAATGCTTTTCATATTTTCCGTAACTAAACTATGCCCTTTCGATGCGGCTGTGTCTGCATTGCTGGCAGCCGATGCGGCCAGGCTTGCATTTTGTGCCACTTCCTGCACGGTTGCGCTCATCTGGTTCATTGCTGTTGCAACCTGTTCGGTTTCAATACGCTGGTTTTCCATACCCTGATTTGTTTGTGTTGCTGTGTTTTGTAACTGGCCAGAGGCCGCCGACAGCTCATTCGCCGAAGTCGACACTTGCTGAATAATGTCCTGCAAACTCGTGCCCATTTCATTGATCGACTGAGTAAGCTCGGCTAATTCGTCATTACCACGAACAGTAATCGCCTCACCCGTTAAGTTCCCGCTGGCTATTTCCTTAGCCCGGGTCACGACTTTTTCCAGCGGCACGGTAATCGCCTTACTAATAAACATGGCAACTGCAATACCAATGATAATACCAATAAGCGTACCCAGTATTATCATCACCTCCATTGCGGCTGATTCCGCTTCCAATGCCGCTTCATCTGTCTTTTCAAGCGCTAACTGCTCAGCGTTTATCGCTTTTAAAATCCCCATAATGGCTTTGGCTTTGGGTGCCGCTTTTGTACCTAGTAGATAGTTGGCCTGGTTCCAGTCGCTTGCGCTGCGTTGTTGAAACATAACAGGCGGGTATTTAGAAAAGTCATCGCGGTGTTTTTTATAACTTTCCCATGCTGTGCGCTGTGATGACGGCATAATGTTGGTCATTGTCGATAGCTGATTAAATCGTGTTGTATTCAGTTTCCATTTCGCATTAAAGTTATCTTTAAACTTTGTGTCGCCCGACAAGAGATAGGCGCGAATATTGGCCAGACCAATAGCAAACGAACCGCGGCTATCTGCCAGTAATTTTAATAATTGCTTGCGCTCCGGCGTAGCTTCCAGTGTGGCTTCTTCTTCAATTAGCGCAGTGATTGCCGTCAAAACTAATTTTGCATGGGGTGCCGCATCGGTTAACAGGGTTTTAATCGCCGGTATGTTATCGGCTGTATGAGAAATATTTTCGACTTCTACTTGTGCTGCACGAAAATCTTTAACATAGCCTTCCATTTCCTTGAAGCTTTTAATATTGTCAGAGTTAGCCCAGTCTTTAGAAAATTTCCGAAGTTGAGCCATGGCTTCATCAATATCTTTCCAGCCGGCCAGACGTGCTTTTTTCATTACCGCACCCTTTACAGGGTCTTTACCTAAAATCATATAACCCCGCAGCCCGGCCAGTGAATGATTAATGCCATTTTCTAATTGCATCCCCGCTAAAACAGTCGGCACGCGTGTATGCAGTAATTTATCTTCAACTTCTTCAATATGTGCCATACCGAGAAAAGTCTTTACCGAAATAGCAACCATAATCAGGATAAGTGCCCCAAAGCCCAGAAATAACTTATTTTTAACCGTAAGCTTAATGTTCATTTTATGTTTCATCTTTATTAATCCTCAGATTTATGACCTTTAAGATGATGTGCTTAGGTGGGGGAGCCAATTACATCACTAATCAATGATTTATAGCGGTCAGCAAAGACCAACCTTTAGTGCTTTACGGCAGTTTTATATACAAAAACCGCTAATTTCACACTAAGACCAGTTACAGGCCACTAAAAACACCGTTTAGCTTAATCTGCTATGATGCGCTACACTTTTTTCCCCTACTTTTTCGAGCCCCATATGACAACCACCGCCTTCTCATCCCTACCCTTATCAGCCGAATTCTTAGCCAATATTGACTCTTTGGGCTATCAATCCATGACTCCGATACAAGCTCAAAGCCTGGCACCCATATTGAAAGGCAAAGACCTGCTGGCACAGGCGAAAACGGGCAGTGGCAAAACCGCTGCCTTTGCCATTGGCGTATTACATCAGCTTGAACCCAGGCATTATCAAACCCAGGCTTTGGTGCTTTGCCCCACCCGTGAATTGGCCGACCAGGTCAGTAAAGAAGTGCGTCGTCTGGCACGCGCCATTCCCAACACCAAAATTATCAGCTTATGCGGTGGCAAACCCATTGCCCCACAACTGGCTTCGCTGGAGCACGCGCCACATATTGTAGTGGGCACACCGGGGCGGGTTTTAAAACATTTGCAAAAAGGTTCGCTGGTTCTGGATAAGCTAAAAACACTGGTTTTAGATGAAGCAGATCGGATGTTGGATATGGGCTTTCAGGAAGATATTAAAAAGATTATTGACTTTACCCCATCGCAAAGGCAAACCTTATTATTTTCGGCAACCTACCCGGAAGGAATAAAAAAAATCAGTGATGCGGTTCAGAAAAACCCCGTTGATGTCCGTGTTGAAACGACCCATGACAACAACAAAATTAAACAGGTTTTTTATGAAATACAAAAAGGTGAGCGAACCAAAACACTTATCGCTTTGCTGCAACATTATAGACCTGAATCAACCGTGGTTTTTTGCAATAGAAAACAGCAATGCCAGGAACTGGCCGATGAATTATGGCAACTGGGCTTTCATGCTATGGCCTTGCATGGCGACCTTGAGCAGAAAGATCGCGACCAGGTGCTGGTGCAATTTTCAAACAAAAGCAGCTCGATATTAATTGCAACCGATGTGGCCGCACGTGGGTTGGATATAAAAGATTTAGAGGCCGTTATCAACTTTGAACTGCCCCATGACCCGGAAATACATATTCACCGTATCGGTCGAACCGGTCGTGCTGGCAAAGAAGGTTTGGCGTTAAGTATATTTATGACTGCCGAAGCGCCTAAAGTGAACAGCATAGAAGAATACCAGGACGGTGCGGTTAAAATTAAAAAACCCGCTTCACTTAGCCCACGAAAAAGTTTTAAACCTACTCCACCAATGGCCACACTCAGCATTAATGGTGGGCGTAAAAATAAAGTACGCGCAGGCGATATCCTCGGTGCATTAACCGCCAATAGCCGCTTGCAAGGCAAGCAAATTGGTAAGATTGATATTTTCGACACCCTCGCCTATGTTGCAGTCGAACGCTCAGTCGCAAAGCAAGCCCTGGCTATTTTGTCTGAAGGTAAAATAAAAGGCCGAAAGTTTAGACCAAGAAAACTTCGCTAACTTATGCCGATGTAATATCAGGGTGAAAACCTCTGGAACGCAATGTTTTTAATACCAGCCCTGGCAAGCTCACGTGGGGCTCGTAATCAATCGTTAAATCATGCTCGTCATCACGAGGATGTTCAACATCGGTAACATGCGGTATAGCCAAAATATCGTGCTTGAGTTTAGCTATTTCCCGAGTGCTAAGGGTTTCATCAATATAAACAGTAATGCTGTTCATTGTTATCTTCTCCCGTATTTGTTGCATATATATTAAGGAATAGACGATTTTGAGATAATTACAAGTTAACGGCTAACAATGGCATAGCAACAACGGCTATACCCCCTGATGTGCTGGGTTTAATTTCCCGCAGCTTGCTGCGTAGATATAAAAAAACGAAATGTGTAGCCTGATCCAGGGCTACAATGTTTAAAGCATTAATACCCCATCCGCTTGCTGCGGGGCAGTTTATTTTATTTCACTAAATTCCGTTATGATTGATCAAGATCAACTTGACTATCAGTAAACAAGGTTAGTTTATGCGCATATTTACTTTACTTAAAACAGGCTCAACATGACAAAGCTCGCATTAAACCCCCAGGCCAAAGCCAGTCCTTTTCATCTTGAAAACAATGATACTTATCAGGCGTGGCGAGATCGAAAACTC
>QIKU01000260.1 GCA_003232015.1 Gammaproteobacteria bacterium | reverse complement strand
CAACCACCGGGGCCTGGATTACCACGGCAGGCACCGTCGGTAAAAATTTCAACTACATCACTCATTGTTCTGGTCTTCTTTACTCTTTAATTTTAATTTTATTTTCTGGAGTTCTATTTTTTTGGTCATGCGGCATCATTGGTTCAACTAACCCTGCCACCACTTTCTTTGCATGCCAGCGAGTACGAATGGGCGTTAAAGTAACCGTGCGTTTACGAGCAACAATAACATAGCCGCCCCCCAAAATTCGCAACAATTTACTAAAGACAACCTCTATAAAATGAAGCCGTCGCATCAGCCCCTTATGTTGAACCGGCGGCCGGTAACAATAGTAATGTGTCATCGCAACATCAAAACCGAGCAGTGCCAGCCAGTCTTTTAAGCGAGCAATCGAAATATAGCGGCCACACCAGGGCACTTTACGCCGCCCCAGAAAAAAGATTCGCCACAATGAAAAAAAGCTAAACGGGTTAAAACCTAAAATAACAATGTGACCTTCAGCTATCAATGCACGCTCCACCTCACGCAGAACATCATGTGGGGCTTTACAAAATTCGAGTACGTGGGGCAACACTAAAACATCCACAGAATCGGATGCCAGCGGCAGTAAGTCCGGTAAGGTTTTGCAACCGGCCTGATTAAGCGGCTCATCCGCTAAAAAATCGGTAACAAAATGGTGTGATATTCGGCTTGAACGCAGTAAGTCCTGCTCGCCAGTTAGGCCGACCTGGCCAATATGATAGCCAAATAAATTTGGCAGTATTTCATCGAGTTGCTGCTGCTCCAGTTTGTCTAAATGCTGACCGAAAGCCGTTTGGTACCAGGCACGCAAACCTCCCCAGGCCTTTGAAAAGGGTGGGCAGCCTTTAAATAAACTCCTATCCCAAAAAAATTTTGATTTTTCCATTATAAACAATAAGTTATATGAATTAGTTAAAGTTGCATATTATCCATGAAAAACTGTATTTTACCTTATTCAAAGTAGCTTATTTAGTGTGTGGTGTAAATGTTGAATAAGTGACATGAATCGCTATCTAACCCTTCTATGATCTGTCATGCTCAAGTAAAATACGCTAAGTCTTTAAACATTAAAAAGAAAATATGATAAAAATATCACTATTACTCTGTTGCCTTTTGGCAACAGGATGCAGTTTTCCTCAAAAGGCAGACTCTCCACAAAATAATAACACAGATTCGGTAGCTACCATTGAAGTGTCTGCATCTGAACAGATCACAAGGAATGCCTTATCAGACGATGCCCCCTTCCCGGCGCAGCTATTTTACTCAGAACAGTTAGCCACTGCGGATGAGCAACATGAGGATATCTTTCCAGCGAACCGTGAACCGGATGATGTCTGGCAACGTCTTCGTGATACCTTTTCGTTACCCAGGCAAAATAATCCCCGTCTTGATCAACAATTAAGATGGTACGCAAAAAATCCTGCTTATATGAAACGCGTGTCCGAGCGTGCTGCACCTTATATGCACTACATTGTTGCAACAGCCGAAAAAATGAATATTCCAAGTGACATTGCACTGCTGCCGATTGTTGAAAGTGCTTTTAAACCCTTCGCTTACTCGCATGGCCGCGCCTCCGGTATCTGGCAATTCATTCCGGCTACGGGCAAACGGTATGGTTTAAAACAAAACTGGTGGTATGACGGCCGCCGTGATGTGTATGCTTCAACCATTGCAGCCTATCAACTACTGACTAATTTGCGGCGGCAATTTAAAGGAGACTGGTTGCTGGCGCTGGCCGCTTATAATTCTGGGGAACGCAATGTACACCGAGCTATACGAAAAAATAAACGTCTCGGCAAGCCAACTGATTTTTGGAATCTGAAGCTACCCGCTGAAACGCGTGCATATGTCCCAAAATTACTTGCACTAAAACGCATCGTTGCTGATCCTGACAAATATAATATAAAACTAACCAAAATTGAAAACTCACCTTATCTGGAAAAAGTCAACACACACTCTCAAATTGATTTAGCGCTTGTTGCAGAGCTTGCCGAACTGCCATTAGATGATATTTACCAACTTAACCCGGCCTTTAATCGTTGGGCAACCTCCCCCAGCGGCCCCCATTATATTTTACTACCCATTAGCCAGGCCACTATCTTTAAAGAAAAATTGGCCGTGTTACCCGAAAAGCAACGTATTCGTTGGGTCCGTCACAAAATACGCAAAGGTGAAACCATTGGCACCATTGCCAATAAATACCACACCAGCATTTCCAGTATTAAACACGTTAACCGGCTTCGCAAAAATTTCTTACGTGCAGGCCATAGCCTGACCATTCCTGTCGCCAGCAAAAGTTTACGCAGTTATAAATACAGCGCCAAACAGCGTTTAAAAACACAGCAAAATATTCATCGTAAAGGTATTAAGGTTTCACATATTGTACGTCAAGGTGACACCTTCTGGAGCCTGTCAAGACAGCACAAAGTTAATGTCCGTTCTCTGGCAAAATGGAATTCAATGGCACCCCGTGACACCTTAAAACCCGGCCAGAAATTAATCATCTGGTCACGTACTGGTGCAAGCACTTCATATAACAATTCAGGTCGTTTGTATATTCCAGAACGCCGTAATATTATGCAGCGCATTGGTTACCGCGTTCGTAGTGGTGACTCACTGGCAAAAATCGCCAATAAATTTAAAGTCAGTGTCAGCCAGTTATTGCGCTGGAACAAGCGCTTGCGTAATAAAAAGTATTTGCAACCTGGCCAGCGTGTCACACTCTATGTCGATGTAACAAGACAAACCGGTTAATCTGTCACTCTTAGTATATTACCTCTAATCATGAATAAAAATATCATAACAAATGTTATTGCATTGTTGATTTGCATTGCAGGGATCGCCTTAAAATCAAGCATGGTCTTAACCGTTGGTCTATTTGCTTTATCCGGTGCCATCACCAACTGGCTTGCTATTCATATGCTATTTGAAAAAGTTCCGGGCTTATACGGTTCGGGGGTTATCCCTGCCCGTTTCGAAGACTTTAAGCGCGGCATTCGTGAGCTAATGATGACGCAATTTTTCACTGAAGAAAATATTGACCGACTACTCAGTGGTGACAACGGCAACATACCCGACTTACACTTAGCCCCCGTTATCGCAAAAGTTGATCTTAGCCCCTCTTTTGATGGATTAATAAAAGTAATTATGGAATCATCTTTCGGTGGTATGCTTGGCATGTTTGGTGGCCGCGATGCTCTTACGCCACTCAAAGAACCCTTTATAAGCAGCATGAAACAATCACTGATTGAAATCACTCAGCAACCCACTTTTATGACTTTACTAAAAGACGAAATCGAACAACCCGATGTATTAACTGAACTGCGTGGCAAAGTAGAACACATAGTAGAGCAACGACTGAATGAACTCACACCAAAACTGGTTAAAGACATTATACAAACAATGATAAAAGAACATTTAGGCTGGCTGGTTGTTTGGGGTGGCGTGTTTGGTGGCCTCATAGGCTTTGTTGCAGCACTCTTAAGCAACGCTACATTCTGAAACATCTATGATTAAAATTGGCCAATATAATAAATTACGGGTTACTAAATTTGTAGACTACGGTTTATACCTTGATGATGGTAACCAGGGTGAAATCCTGCTCCCAAAACGTTATATGCCAGATGCTGTTGAAGTCGACGATATACTTAATGTTTTTATTTACGCCGACTCTGACGACACCTTAATTGCCACCACCCAAACACCACTAGCCTGCGTTGGCGAAGCCGCTTATCTGCGTGTTGCAGCCGTTAATAATGTTGGGGCTTTTTTAGACTGGGGTTTAGCTAAAGATATTCTTGTTCCCTTCGGCGAGCAACACCGAAAAATGGAAGTAGGACGTTCCTATATTGTTTTCCTTTATCTGGATAAATATGCCGACCGCATTGTAGCCTCGTCCAAAATTAATAAATTTATAAAAGACGAAACCAGTGGCTATCAACAAAAACAACAAGTTGACTTGCTGATTGCAGGAAAAACCGACTTAGGCTATAAAGCCATTATCAATAACCAATATTTCGGTATACTTTACGAAGGCGATATTTTTCAGAAATTATCCTTTGGCCAAAAGATAAAAGGCTTTATAAAAAATATACGGCCTGATAATAAAGTCGATTTAACCCTGCAACTTAATACCAGCCAGTCAAGGATCAGTCTTGCAGATGAAATTATTGATTACCTGAAAACACACAAAGGCGAGTCAACTCTCACCGACAAAAGTAAACCTGAAGATATCTATAAACAATATGCTGTAAGCAAATCCAATTACAAAAAAGCATTGGGTGCTCTATATAAAAAACGTTTAATTAGTATAGAAAAAGATTGTATACGCTTAACCTGAGTACCCCGCTAACAGTTACCTTTTGTTTTAACTCCTTTTACCTAATAAACTATGATTTAACCACCAGCTACTTTGCCAGGAAACAACAACGGTCGCCATGTCGGATTCTGGTAATATTACCGATTATTAAGCCGGTTTTTTTCATATTTAGCATCACATAATATATTTATTGTGATAATATATCTGTAATTTCCAGGGAGGGATAATAAATGTTTTACAAGCTGGTTTATTTCATCTTTAAGTTATTCAAGCGCTACCCAAAAATACTCCCACGTACTATTCTGCTTTCTTTTGTTACTGTATTCCTTATTCTCGCTGCCGGAAAAACTTATCAGATATGGGATAACGACCCCAACCGTGGTGCTATTGCAATGGCAGACGGTACCTTTAAAGAAAACTATTCCACTCCTGTTTATTTACAACAAGGCTGGAGTGAATCTGACAGCCTGTGGTTTTATAACACCACCCAGGGCTCAGCAGTATTACCGTATGATTTTTTAATGGTACTGCAACAGGCTAACTCCACAGAACGATTCCTCTCGAATAATAATATTGACAAATTCCGTTACCTGCCACAAAAGGCAACCTTTTTTAATCCAGATGCACTCCCTGTTGGCTTTGTAAAAGAAACCTATCAGGGGAAAGACTATATTGGTTTTACCTGCGCCGCTTGCCATACCGCACAAATCAATTATAAAGGGCAGGCTATACGGATTGATGGCGGCCCATCGATGGCCGATATGGCAGGTTTTATGAACGAACTGGAAGATGCCCTGAGTGCGGCTCTCCATGAAGACAAACAGCAAATTTTTATACAAAATGTTCTGGCACTTAATAATGACTATGATCGTAAAGATGATGTTATTGCTGATTTAAAAATATGGCTGGAAAGACGCCGCTTGTATAACACCCTGAACCATAGCCGAGTTAAATACGGTTACGCCCGCCTGGATGCCTTTGGCCGTATTTATAATCGTGTTCTTCAACATGTGATAAATAAAAAACAACTGGCAACCCTGCTTGCATTAATTACCCACCCTAACGGCCAGCGTTTATTAAACGACACTGAAATCAACAATGTTCTCGAGGGTGTTAACGAAACTGTTCTCCACGATGATCAATTTGCACAAATTATCAATCGCCTGCAATCAACAAAAACTGGCTACCCCGGTTTAACACTCAAACAAATGTTGAGTGTTAGAAATGCCATTTTTAATGAACCCAATGCTCCCGTAAGTTACCCCTTTTTATGGGACATAGCCCAATCGGACTACGTGCAATGGAATGGTATAGCCAGCAATGCAGGCGTAGGTCCAATGGGACGCAATACCGGTGAAGTGATTGGTGTATTTGCTATTCTGGACTGGAAAGCCAGTGATCCCGGCTTTAGCCTGGCAACATGGCTAAGTGGCCAGAAAAATAAAAAACAACATATCGACTTTAAATCATCGGTGGATTTGGTAAACCTGCAACGTCTCGAAGCGCATCTGCGTAGACTTCAGTCACCACAATGGCCTGATATGCTGGGTAAAATTGATAAAGCAAAAGCACATAAAGGGCAATTAATTTATGCCCGACACTGCCAGTCCTGCCATGAAATTATTGATCGTGAAGATGCGAAGCGTCTTATCACCGCCAATATGTTGGGAATAAAAAAAGCAGGTACCGATCCGGCAATGGCTGCCAATAGCGTAAGCTATACCGGTAAATCAGGAAACCTTAAACATACTTATCAGGACACCGATGTTGGGACAGTGGTTATTGCGGAAACCGCGCCCGTTGCACAAATTTTAACAGCCGTAACTAAAGGTGTCGTCGCAACCCCAGATGCGGATAAATGGTTTATCCGCCGCTGGGCAGACTGGGCCTACACCCTTGCAATGTCTTTTACCCAAAATGAAATTAAAGCCAGTATTAAAAATGGCGATTACACGCCCGATACAACGGCTAACCCCTACAACTCCTTATTAGCCTATAAAGCACGTTCATTAAATGGCATATGGGCAACCGCGCCTTACCTTCACAATGGTTCCATTCCGACGTTGTACGATTTATTGCTACCTGTGAAAAAAGCAGGCGACCCAGACGCTGGCATATATCGACCTAATGAATTTACAGTCGGCAGCCGTGAATTTGACCCTGTAAAAGTCGGCTTTAAAAGTAGCGGCTACGCTGGCTTCATCTTTTCAACCTCACAAGCTGGTAACCTGAATACAGGCCATGAATATGGCAGTCTGTTAAGCAAGCAACAACGGTATGAATTGATTGAGTACTTAAAAACATTATAAAAATTATCGATGAGGGGAAAATGTTGAACTCACAAAGAGACTATCTAAAAGACTATGATAATGCCGCACTTGCAGATAAATACCTGCTTGTTGATAGCTGGATAAAGTCAGATGAACGCCTCCCTTTCTTCGCACAACTTAGAAAGGAGCGCCCGGTACTGGTAACACCTGAGTGTACGCTGGTATCACTTTTTCCTGACGTTAGAGATATGCTAAGCATGCCAAAAATATTCACGGTTGATCTTTATAAGCCCAAAATGAGTGTAACCGGTCCCAACGACGGCTATTTAATGGCACATGATGACAATGCCTTGCACTATCGTGAGAAATCGCTAATGCAGGGCATGTTAAACCGCGATGACTTACCACAGGTAAGAAAGCTGGTTGCTGATGCTGCAAAGGACATTCTTGATAAAGCCAATGGTAGCATTGAAGTGGTCAATGCGTATTGCAGAATGGTGCCAGTTACTTTAGTGCAGGACTATTTTGGCCTTGATGGTGTTGAGCCAAAAGAACTTATCGAATGGTCGTACTGGAATCAGTACGATGCCTTTAATAACCAGCCATTTGATATGCTAAGCGATAAAGAGTCTCAGCATATTACCGATGAACACAACAAAGTCTCCGATAAACTCGGTGCCTATATTGCATCATTAATCATTCGCAAGCTGGTAATAATAAAAACAACCAGCGGTATCCGTGCCATGCTGAGTTATCCTAAACGGATCGTTCTGAGTCTGCTAGGAATGGCAATGAAACCACAACAGGATGACATTGTTACCCGCATGCTTAGAACAGCCTTTGCAAAGGGTGTGGATTTCCCATTGGTACGTCTGGGTACCAATGCAGGCGGGCTGTTAATCGGCGCAATAGAAACAACGTCTCAGGCAACTTCTCAGGTAATTGAGTACTTCCTTAAACATCCCGAACTATTAAAAAAAGCAAAACAGGCGGCTTCATTTGAAGAACGAGCCGAGTTTGATGCCCTGGTTTGGGAAGCCTTACGCTTTGTGCCTATCCGCCCTGATATCTTTCGTAAAGCATCCACCGATTACACCATTGCAAAAGGAACGACACATGAAACTGAAATTAAAAAAGGCACCATCGTTAGGTTGTTAACACAGTCCGCAATGTTTGATTCTTATGCCTTTGATAAACCGGAAAAATTTAACCCGAATAGAAACTGGTATCACAATTTTAACTTTGGCTTTGGTTCTCACGAATGTCTTGGGAAATATATTGGTATGGTGATGATCCCGGAAATGATCCGACAGGTAATATTAAAGGCTGAGCTGAACAATGATGGACCCATTGATTATAAAAATGGGCCTTTTCCGGAAAACTACAATCTCAGTTGGCGCTAATAATTCTATTATTTAAACCAGTCCTGTATTTTGTCGTCTTGATCTGAAATTTCATTTTCATCAATATCAATATAGCCAACCTTTTCTTCTGAAGATAGATCTTCATCTGCACTGGCCTGCCCTTCTACCAGTGATTTATTATCAAAGGATTTTTCACGAAACGCTTCAAAGAAAGCCGAAAAATTATTTTCAGTTAAGCACATAATAATTCTTTCAACCGCACAACTACTGCGCGCATCCCAAAAATGAGTAATGGATTTATAACAGGCTTGTGCACAAAGATTAACCGGAACGCGGAAAATGCCGGTGCTAATGGCCGGAAAAGCAATGGATTGCCAGTCATTGGTTTCACATAACAACAAACTGCGTGAAAAAACCTGTTCTAACTTATCCTGCTCATAGCCTTCACCCATGATCGGGCCAACGGCATGAATAACGGCTTTATAGGGAAGCTGACCAGCGGTTGTATAAACTGCCATGCCACTTTCAAGTTCACCGTATTCGGCAATCAGTGTACGGCTCTGGCGTTCGAGTTCTGAACCTGCGGCATTTTGAATTTTTAAAGCCAGCCCACCGCCATGCATTAAGGAACCATTAGCCGGGTTAACAATAACATCCACCGGTGCTTTCAAAATATCGCAAACCTGAAGCTGCAACACCCTGTCGCCATACAAAAATTCCAAATTTTGTTTTGGCATAAGCAGTAACTACTTCAATAAGAAATTAATCATAATGTTTACGTTCTTTACGCCGACCATTAGCTCCTGATTGCTGAACAATCACACCTTCAATTTTATCAAACTGAATAATCCGTTTTTCATGAATGTAGGCTTCGTTAAGTGGTTGCAGATAATATTTATCATTTTCCTGAAGAAGTTGCCGAAAAATATAACCGCTTTCAACCATTGCAAACACATAGGCTCCGTGCCGGGCAACGCCAGTTGGATCAATGATGATAATGCAATCCTTTTGGAACTCCGGTTCCATACTGTCGTCGATAACCTGAAGTGCAAAGGGTTCTGAACTCCCGCAACCTCCCGACATCTGGTCGGCTATATAATCTGATTCTGACATTTTTTATCCACTGTAAATTTAAAATAAACGAGCCCTATTATACCAAGATAAAAGTAGAATGATGCCTACAATTCAAAATATAAAGTACTTTCACTATACATGTTAACTATCTGTTTTTACTGGTTCTTCAAGCTGAAGTTTCCAGAGCTTTTGATATAAACCATTTGCTTTAATTAATTCAGTATGGCTACCACTTTCCACAATGTGACCTTTTTCCAACACCAATATTTTATCCGCATCCACGATGGTAGATAATCGATGTGCTATCACTAGCACCGTATGCCGCTGTGCAACTTCCTGTAATGCTTTCAGAATGGCCTGTTCAGAATGTGAGTCGAGGCTGGAAGTCGCTTCATCAAATACCAGAATTCTCGGGTTCTTTAGTACCACCCGCGCAATGGCCACACGCTGCTTTTCTCCACCGGAAAGTTTTAAGCCACGCTCACCCACAACCGTATCGTAACCCTGTGGTAAGGATTCAATGAAATCATGAATATAGGCGGTCTTTGCCGCTGCAATAATATCATCCTGGCTTGCCATCGGGTTTGCATACTGAATGTTGTAAAGTATCGACTCATTAAATAAAACCGTGTCCTGTGGCACAATGCCAATTTCCTGTCGCAGGCTTGTCTGGGTCACACCCTTTATATCCTGGCCATCAATTAAAACCCGCCCATCATTAACGTCATAAAAGCGAAATAATAAACGTGACAAGGTTGACTTACCTGCACCAGACGGCCCCACAATCGCCACCTTTTCACCCGGGTGAATTTCAAAACTGACATCCTGCAAGATTTTTCTTTCTGGCTGATAAGAAAAATTAACCTTGTCAAAAACAATATGTGCATCACTCACCACCAACGGTTTGGCATTGTCAATATCGTTTACATCACTTTTTTTGTCTAACAATTTAAACATTAAATCCATATCGGCTAATGAATACTTTAACTGTCGGTAAACAATACCTAAAAAGCCCAGCGGCATAAATAATTGCAACATCAATGCATTTACCAAAACCAGATCACCCAGTGTCAGCTCACCGGCCACTACCCCCTGCCCGGCAAAAATCATGATAACGGTAACACCAACAGCTATAATTGTGCCCTGGCCAAAGTTTAGCAACGACATGGACGTCTGGCTTTTTACCGCGGCCTCTTCCCACTTTTGCAAAGTCTTGTCATAACGCTTCAGTTCATGTTCTTCGTTGGTGAAATATTTAACCGTTTCATAATTCAGCAAACTATCAATTGACTGACTGCTTGCAGCCGAGTCCATAGCATTCATCTCATGCCGAAAATGCATTCGCCATTCGGTTACCCACAGTGTAAAACTAATATAAATAACAACCGTAACAAAAATTGCAATCGCAAATTCAATATTGTATTTCGAAAATAAAATAACTGCGACCAGCATAAATTCGGCAATAGTCGGAATAATATTAAAAATAAGATAATTCAGAATAGTACTGATACTGCCGGTGCCTCGATCCAGATCCCGGCTGATGCCACCAGTCTTTCGCTGTAGATGATAACTTAGTGATAAGTGATGCAGGTGTTTTAGTACCCGTATTGAAACCCTGCGCATTGCGTGGTAACGCACTCGGGCAAATAATGCATCTCGCAACTCATTAAATAAATTCCCAATTAAACGCAATGCGCCATATGCCAGTAACAGGCTTAAAGGTAAGAACAGTAATTTTGAATCAATTTGTGTATCCAGTGTATCCACAATATCTTTTAATACAAAAGGCACGCCGACAGCAGCAAGTTTAGCGGCAACAAGGCTGGCAAGTGCAAATAACACTCGACCTTTGTATTCCCATATAAAAGGAAACATACGCTTTAAATTTTGTTTGTCTCTGCGTCCAGAATGGGGGTTTTGCTCGTAGCGAATATAATGACTCATTTGCAGTAAGACTCTTTATCAAATCTGCACATTATCGCATAAAATGTACAATAACGGCTCGGTAAAGAAAAAGGACAACTGCGCAACCCGTCTACTTCATTTGGCCAAGTTACACACAACAATAATCAGTCGGGATAAGTCATTACAATTTATACTGGTAATAACATTGCCAACCACATCTGTTTATATGATGAACGAGCAAGAATCAATATACAGCTAATTTACTTTATTGGTTGCGCAGTGCTCCAAAAGCAACGAGCTGGCGGGGTAACTCGGCCGGCTTCCATAAAAACAAGCATCAATTACGTAAATAGTCCTTATTTTTATATAATACTTAATTTACATAACACCGATACCGAAATCCAATAAAAACGATATTAATCAATGATATACGGAACATTAAAATACGCTCACCAACAAAACAAAGCATAGATACGACTCACACCTTAACAAGGCGCAGTCACTTCAGACGTAGCAAAGGATACCGGTTTTATTCATGCCGCCGCCACATTTAAAGCAATCGAACAACACATAAAACCTTTCACGGCAAAAGCGGCTAAATTCCAATCTCTTTTAAAAATAGGGACTTAAGGAACAAACTTTAGTATTTATGCATTATTCGTATTACAATAATGGCGATAAATGACGCATATAAATACCTGTAAATAAACAGTTTAAATCACACATAACAAAGTTGACTTAACGATATGACTCTTTCAAATAAAATTCGTCGCCTCATCGCTATAGTCCTAAGCACGTTGTTTATCACACCATTATTATCGTCCTGCTCAGATGATACTTCTAAAAAAAGACCTGCACGTGGGCAACTAGTACAGGTTACCCCTGCTGTCAGTACTCCGATGGTGTCAGAGCATCTTTTATCCGGCTCACTGGAAGCTAAACACACAGTTGAAATATACAACCAGGAAGAAGGTATCATCGTATCATTACTTGTCTACGAAGGAGATGCGGTCGAAAAAGATCAAGTTCTGGCCAAACTGGATGCCCGTTTAATCAGCGCCGAATTAAATAAAGCAAAAATTGCGCATCGACAGGCCGCACTCGATTATAAACGCCTTAAAAAACTCCGCAAAAAACGTTTAACAACCGATGATGCCCTCGCACAGGCTAAAACAACGCTTGAACTTACACAGGCAGAAGAATCCGTGTTGCAAACCCGCTACCAGTTTACTCAGGTTAAGGCTCCTTTTACCGGTATAATTACTCAACGCTTGAAAGATACCGGCGATGTGGTATCTAAATATTCCCATCTATTAACCCTCGCTGATTTGTCGCAGCTTAAGGCAAAAATCAGTATTTCTGAATTACTCCTGCCAGAAATTCGCCATGGCCAGAAAGTGCAGTTACGCATTGATGCCTTAGGCGCAAAAACGTACCCGGGCGTTTTGTCGCGATTGTACCCTACCATCGATAAAGCCACACGCCAGGGTACCATTGAAGTTACGCTGAACACGCCACCTCCACAGGCTATCCCGGGCCAACTTGTACAGGTTATTTTGCAACGCCAAATCACTGCACGGCTGCATATTCCACTGGTTGCCATTAAACACAATCACGATGGCAGCTATGTTTATAAAATTATTAATAACAAGGCTATTCAAACAAAGGTGACAACCGGTGTACAGCTCGGAGAAAATATCGAAATACTCACCGGACTGAAAGAAAACGATAAAGTAGTCATACAAGGTTTTCTTGGCCTGAGCAACAATAAACCCATTAATATTATTTCTGATAAAGTAGAATAAGTAAGTCATACCAACATGAAAAAACGATTTCGCAGCGGCGGCCTGGCCGCATGGTCAATACAGCATCCCATCGGGATCAGCATGCTGGCATTAACCGTTGTTGTGATTGGCTTCTTTTCGCTGGAAAAACTGGGCGTTGATTTACTACCGCATATTATTTACCCGGAAATACGTATTAGTGTACACGACCCTGGTGTTCCATCCCGCATTATGGAAGATCAGGTAACTCGACAAATCGAAGAGCAACTCGCTATTACTGAAGGGGCGATATCAATTCAGTCCACAAGCTGGGAAGGCTCGTCACGTATCGCGTTAAGCTTCCCATACGGTGCTGACATTGATATTTCATTACGTGATGCCAGTACCCGACTGGATCGTGCCAAGCGATTTTTACCAGACAGTATTGAACCACCCATTATCTATAAACGCGATCCGTCACAAATTCCGGTACTTGAGCTGGCCGTCAGTTCAAGTACACTGAATCCGGTAAAACTACGCGAATGGGTTGATTACGACTTCAGCCGCTGGTTTATCAATTTACCCGGCGTTGCTGCGGTTGAAGTGGGTGGTGGTAATACACGTGAAATACAAATTATTGTTAACCAGGAACGGCTGGCACATTTTGGAATAACTTTAAGTGAGCTGATAAAAACGATTCAGGAGAATAATCTGGAATCACCCTCTGGCAGGCTTAATACCAATGCACAGGAACTCAGCACTCGCATTCTGGCTCGCTTTAAAACACTGGATGAAATTAAAAATTTACCGGTTCGTAATAATTCAACATCGACACTTCGTTTAAAAGATGTCGCGCAAGTGATCGACACACACGAAGATGAACGCTTGAGAATACGGCTTAATAACAAAAATGCCATTAAGCTTTCAATTCAGAAACAGCCCAAAGCAAACACTGTCGAAGTGGTCGACGCAGTAAATAAACAGCTACAATGGCTCATTCATGAAAAGCTGATACCCGATGATGTCACGATTTCAGCTATCAGTGATCAGTCGACATTTGTTCGTTATTCGCTAAGAAATGCATCCATTGCCGTACTCAGTGGCGCCATTTTAGCCATGCTCGTTGTGTACCTCTTTCTCGGCAGCATCAGACGCACCTTAATCATTGGCACGGCGATTCCGTTAGCCATTTTATTTACCTTTATTGTTATGTCTGCAAACGGCTTAACGCTGAATATAATGACATTGGGTGCACTAGCCTTAGGTGTTGGTCTGCTGATTGACAGCACCATTATTATGCTTGAAAATATCACCCGTCATCAGCGGCTAGGAGAAAAACCTGAAGATGCTTCACTGCATGCTGCACAGGAAATCAACAGTGCCATTGTTGCATCCACCAGCACTAACCTGGCAGCCATTCTTCCGTTTCTGTTTATTGGAGGTTTAACCGGTTTATTGTTCAGTGAGCTGGTATTTGTACTGAGCATCGCCATACTGGCATCACTTATGGTGGCGATTACACTAGTCCCTGCACTCGCCTCGCAGATAAAAGGCACAACAGATTCTACATCACAAAAAAACAACCTGGCTAAAAAACTGCAAGACAAGGTAACATCCGGCCTCCACTTTCTTCAGCAACATTTAAGTACGCTGTTAGAGAAAGTACTGGAAAAACCGCTGACTATTTTTTATATCGCCATTCCATTACTTGTTATATCCATCGTACAAATTTCCTCGGCAAAATATAAATTTTTACCATCGATTGATGAAGGCCAGGTTCGCGCTTATATTAAAGCCGAAGCAGGTACGCCTTTCGAACAATTTGATAAAATTATAAGAAAAATTGAACACCTTATGCAACAACAACAAGAAGTAGAAAGTGTATTTGCAACTTCTGGTGGCTCGGTCTTTGGGCGCTCCGAATTTGAGTCCAGTAACAGTGGCAGCATCTTTATTCAGCTAAAACCCGGCAGCAACTCTGCAAAATGGATTAACAAGATGCGCCGAGATATCACAAAACTGAAACTGGTTGGCACCCGTGTTTATATGCGCACCCGTGGTGTACGTGGTATTCGAACCAGTCGGGGTGATGATGACCTAAGCCTGCGGGTACAAGGTTCCAGCATTGAACAGCTTGCCAGCATCGGCGATACCATCACACAAAAATTAAAAGGTATTAAGGGCCTAAGAAATATCAGCCATACTTATGAAGATGTATTCGAAGAAATTGCCATTATTGTCGACCGGCAACGGGCTGCTGAGCTTAAAATTAATGTTAATAAAATTAATCAGGCCGTGCGCATTGCTTTAGAAGGTGAGCTTATCTCTGAATACCTGGACGGTGATAAGCGTTTTAATATTCGTTTGCGTTTACCTGAAAACAGCATTCCCTCACCCGATAAAATCAGCACAGTGATTGTTGGTGAAGTGAATGGTCAGGTGATTCGCTTAGGTGATGTGAGTAAGGTTAAATTAACACAATCCCCCTCCGCGATTAAACGTGACCGGCAACGTCGTATCGTTGAAATCAGCGGTTCTTTTGTTGCAAATGCAAACTTAAGTGAAATTAATACCGAAATCAAAGCTCGTTTAAAAGACCTGGTGCTCCCGGACGGCTATACACTTTACGATGCCGGTGCCACCAAAGCACTGCAACAAAACCAGCAGTCCAGTTATATGCTAATTGCACTGGCATTATTTCTGGTTTTTGTGGTGATGGCGGTGCAATATGAATCACTGATTAATCCGCTCGTTATTATTATAAGCATGCTGTTTACCATTATTGGTGTTACCTTTGGTATCTGGTTTACCGAACTTCTTGGCTGGTTAGCCAGCATTCCGTTTGACTCTTTAAAACTGTCTATCTGGATTGCAGCCATACCGTTTAAAATACAAACATCCATGCCCTTCCTCCTCGGGTTGATTATGCTCATTGGTATTGTGGTTAATAATGCCATTGTTTTAATTGAGCAAATTGAAATTGAACGTGAGAAAGGCCAGCCTGTTAACAACGCGATATTAAAAGCGACACAATTAAGGCTACGCCCGATTTTGATGACTACACTCACCACGGTGGTCGGTATGCTGCCATTAGCTATTGGTCTGGGTAGTGGCTCTGAATTACTGCAACCACTGGCAATGGTTATCGTCTGGGGTTTATTGTTTTCAAGCCTGGTAAGTCTGGTGATAGTACCTGCTATGTACAAGCTACTTCATCCGGCAGTTTAACCGCTCTACACTTCACCTCCCCATTTAATCAGGATTATAAATTTAGTGCTACGATGGTATAAACTCAATCGGAAAAGTAACAGTAATAGACTTATTACCACTCAAGCCAAAATTAAATTGTTTAACCCTCAATACAATGCGCCTTTCAAGGCTGGGGTTATTTAGCTCGCTCACCACAATTTTAACGTTAGCGACCTTACCCGTCGGTGTAATTGTTATTTGAAGAATAATTTTTCCTTGTAACCCTGGATGTTGCCGTCGTGCACGGTTATATAGCGAATACAATTTGCCTTTATTCTGATCAAAAACAATGGTCACTTGTTCTTCAAGCCTGATATCTGCTTTTGATGCTGTTTTTTTATTCGGCCTACGTATGGTATTGCTTGCAAGTAAGGATTCCCTGAAGGAATTGAGTTCTTTTGATGATAGTTTGGTGTGGCCCGCAACCATTACATATTTACTTGACTCCACACCGCCACTACCAACACCGACACCTTTACTTAGCACATCTTTATTAACTGAAACCGCTTTTACAGCCCCTTTTGATGTTCGACCGCTCACCATAGCGCTCACCGCTGAGGTGTCCATTAAATCAGCTAGCTCGTTGCTTAATGCAAGCAAACCACTTGATTCTGCTTTCTTTCTTGCCTTTTTCAGTTCTTTGGTTAAAGGTTTTTTCTTTCTGGCCTGTGCGGGTGGCTGCTTTTTAATTTTTGGTTTTAATTTTGGTTTAGGTAAAGGTTTTGGCTTTTTCTTTATAATTTCTGGTTTTTTCTTATCAGTTAGAAACTTCGCAATACGTTCCGGCACAACAGTTTGTGATTTTCTGATTTCTTCAGGCACGGGGATATTAGATACCACATAACCAACAAACAATGTAATTGTTAACACAACACTGGCAAAAATATTAAACCGGTGATCCTGCTTGCTTTGCGGGCTCCATTTAAGCGCCAGACTATTATATGTAACGACTGTATCCATTAAATTTAAGTTCCTTAAAAACCACTACCTTGAATATTTTTAACTAAGCCGAATTCTAGCTTTCTTTATTAGACGCTTTTTGCATTGCGGCAAAAGCAATGCGGGTAAAATTAGCCTGGCGGCAGGTTGATAAAATCTTCCGCAGCAATTCATA
Source organism: Gammaproteobacteria bacterium (assembly GCA_003232015.1). Next base: position 17,283 of record QIKU01000260.1, on the reverse strand, counting down.
CGGTATGTTCTCATCACCCATAATGGTAACAGCAAGCCCAGATTTTAATTTATCACTCAACAACCTGGTGCTTTTTGCATACTGAAAATCTAGTTCCTTCTTTAACCCTGGAATCAAAAGACTGTCATCCAGATGGTTTAGAACTTTAGCGACCCGTCGCCCATCAACAAGAATATCTTTAGCTGTAACCGCAATAACTATTGTTTCTTTTGGTGATTTAGTTGCAACGGATGTTGGTAATTTTATTTCTTTGCTATTAGGTAATTGTTGTGAATTACTGGAATTAACAAGAAGAAAAAATACCAGTATTGTAAAAATATCCATTAACGACACTAAATTAAGGGATGATTTTTTTCTGAATTGTTTATATCGCGCAATACGTCGTTCGCTGCTGGCATTTTTTTTCATTGTAAGTAACTCACAGCCTGGGATGGCATTGCAGGTACATCAAGTACCGGCGCATCACCAATAGATATATTAGGGAATAACTCAACTGTTTCTACCGATGTAAACTGTATAACATCGGCATAACGTACACGATCCATTACCTGAATAAGTGTTTTATATTTAACTTTCTTATCCAGCAATAAAGTGATGTCTTGCTCATCCGGGAAACGTGTCTTTATCTCAACCAGAATATTGGTAAAAGCTTTCCAGTTTGTGCTGTCTTCGGTACGTGCGAAACGCTTGATAACGCCCAGGTTTGCATCTTGTATATCAAAGGTGTTTTCTCTTACGACCAGTTCCAGTTGAAGTTTTATTTTATCCTGTGGTTTGGCTGATGCATTCATCGGTGGTAAATTTAATTCAAGCACAGTTAACCTTGAAAAAACTGCCGTAATTAACAAAAAAGGTATTAAAATCACCATTAAATTCATAAAGGCAGTAATATCCATTTCAACTGCATCCTGCTTTAATTTTTTACTATGTCGTTTCATTATTTCGCCACTTGTTCATCCATCAGGTTTAAACATTTCACTGCAGACATTTCAAGCGTTTCAACCAGCTTGGCAGTTTTATTATTTAAATACGAAGACGTTAGGATAAGTGGAATAGCGACAATTAAACCAAATGCCGTTGTATTCATTGCAACTGAAATACTGGCTGATAATAAATCTGCTTTCTCTGCGGCTTCCGCACCGGCAACCGCCGTAAAAGCCTGTATTAAACCAATAATTGTTCCTAACAAACCAAGCAAAGTGGCAACATTTGCAAAAGTGGCTAAATAATGTGTTCGTTGTTCAAGTTCTGGCATCACTTCCATAATGCCGGCTTCAAACGCCGATTCAACCAGCTCACGCTTTGCATTGGAGCGCTGACGGGCAAAGCCATAATTAAGCACCGTTGCTAACGCTGTTTTACTTTTATTGGTAAACTGGTGTGCACGTTGAAAATCGTTTGCTTTTAACATTGGCGCCAGTTGCGACCAGATATTTTTTGTCTTTCTGAATGTAGACGACAAATAAAGAAAACGTTCAATTGATATTGCAAAACCAATCGCCATCACTATCAGTATCGGGTACATAAAAGGACCCCCCGTTTGGAAAAACTTTATAATTTCCATATTTACCTCACTTTAAATTAAACAAACAATTTCTAATATTAAATATAAATTTCCCATCCGCTTGCAGTGGGCACAAAACCCTTTGGTCGTCAGCGGGGAGCCATACCCCGTGACGCTATACAATTGATTTTATATTTACTGCTCAAGCTCCTGAGCAAGAGCGGCCTCATCAATGACATCGTCATCATCAACAACCTCAGCAGCAATATTACTGTCCTCAGGAATGGCATCAGGCTCGGATTCAAAATACACCTGGTTGTATTCCTCATCCAGGTTCCGCAAAATAACTTGTCGTTGCAAGCGATATTCAGAAAAGGAGACTCTATTATTCGAATAATCATCCGACAAATTTATTAACTGGTCTGAAACCTCTAAATCACTCATATTAATTCTGAACTTCTCGCAAAACTCTAAACCCGGTATATATATCCGCGTTTCCGTTTGATGAAACAACCGTGTCAAATTGGCAACTTTCCATTGGTGAATTATATGAACCACCAACAGCGATTAGTTTTCGCCCCTTGCCATAAACCCATTCACGTGCATTGCCAATATAATTTACCATCCCCCAGTTATTAGGCTTACCGACTTTTACGCCAAAAAGTTCTTCGCCCTTTTCAAGGCCTCGAGTTCTTAAGTGACAATTGCGATTAGGATCAAGAGATTTTCGACTGGCACTCGCAGCATAAAGCCATTCATTTTTTGTTGCCAAACGGTATTTTTTTCGAGTTTTCTTTGTCAACCAACGCATATAATCTTTTGCGGCAGAAAAAGAAATATTGGTAACAGGTAAACTATTGTCTACCCCATTTATCGCAGTGCATGAATCAGAAGTTCTACAAAATATATTCATTTCTTTAATTGACACTTCATATTTTCCTATTGCAAATGTGCCCATGTTTCCGGCACCAATTACAACAATTAAATCCGGGCCAGTGCCAGCAATGCCATGAAATTTATCTTTGCATACTGTACGTTTACCACGCCCCCCTAAACCCGCAATCGAAGCATTACAAGGGTCTCGCGGAGTTATGCTTATAGCAACAATGGCCTTATTTCTGTTAAAGATACGCAATGCATATCTCTTATATTCCTGTGCTTTTTCAGGAAATGGCTTACCTAATTCAGTTATGCAGGCCGCTAATTTTTGTATTATTTTGGGTTTAAGCCTTTTATATTTTGCATTGTTATACGATTTTAATTTTTTAATCGCAACATCAATATTTCGCATATTCAACTTTGACTGACACTGCAGTTGTTGATTAACATTATTAAGCGCAATATTAAATAACTTTACTTCTTTCTTTTTAGTACGAACAAACTCTGACTTCGCCGTTGCTTCTCGCTGTTTAGAAACCATTCGTCTATTTTTATTTGACTTGTATTTTTCAATCGCTGTTGCAAGTAATTTCCGTTCCAAATCAAGAGCGGCATTACCAGGAGAATAGCGCGTAGCATTTGTAATCAACGCTTCTGTGCGCTTAAAACTTCCATTCAAGCGGTTCTTGCGTATTGCTGCCAGATATTTATTGAAGATGGTCTCTTCAATATTTACAAACCAATCGCGGTTGGTTCGGCTTTCCGTTGCCGACACCCATTTTTCAATATTCTGCAGCATATTTTTAAATAGAGTAAACTCAGCCCACAATTGTTCTTCCCAGCCTGGTGTAAAAATCGGATTGTTTAACAGCCTGTTTATTGTGTTCTTGTGAAAATTCAGTTGTAACTCATATTCAACCTTACTACGAATTTCTGATTCAGATAAACCTGTTGGTACACCCTGATTAAATTGCATATAACCAATCGTCGAAATCAACGCTATCAATAGCAATGCAATGGGGATGGAATAATTTCGTGTAATGGTTGTTGATATTAAATCCAGAAATTCTTCAACCGAAGCCATTCGGTCTTCACGTTTAAACGCCAGGCATTGCTTAATCGCCCGCCATTGCCGTTTGCTTATATTATTGAGTTTCTCAGGTTCCAGGCCTTGTTTTTTAGCTTCATCGGCGGGCACTTTGTTAAACGGGTGTTTGCCTGCGAACAGTTCATAGGCTATGCAGCCCAGTGCATATATATCATCACGGGCATCCGGCTTTTTCCCTTCCAGCATTTCTAAACTGGCATAAGCAGGTGTAAGCGCGCCTAAATTTCCCGCATCAAAGACGGTTCTATCTTCAGCTTCGTCACCCTGTTTAGCCACTGTTGCAACAGCGCGTGCAATACCAAAGTCAAATACTTTAGTTACCCCTTTGTTCGTTACAAAGATATTTCCCGGTTTAAAATCTGAGTGAATAACACGTTCTGCATGCGCATGTATTAATGCCCTGCACATTGATTTCAATATGTTCCAGGCATCGTCGGTGGGTAAGCCGGTTGACCTATATTGGCGAATTATCTGATCCAGCGGCTTGCCGTCCATGTATTCCATAGTCATAAATACAACATCGCCATCACGATCAAAATCAAATACATTCACAATGTTCGGGTGAGCAATACGTTGTGACTTCCTCGATTCACGCTGCAATGATATAAAGGCTTCTGGGTGTGCTTTAAATTCTTCGCTTAAAACTTTAATCGCCACATACGGGTCACGGTCTTTAGCTTCAACCTTAAGTAAATCTTTGGCCTTATATACAACCCCCATTCCTCCTGACCCAAGAATTTTTGCAAGTATAAAACGTTCTTTTAAAACACCGTGATGGCCAGCGTCATTATTCTTATAAGAATAACTATGATTACTTGTTTTTGCTGACGGTGCGGGTACAGTAGCGGTGGGCTTGCGAGCGGATGGTTTGAATTGTGTTGTATCCTGTGCGGCATGCTTAATCCGTGTTTTTGGTGCCGCGCTCGGGGATTTTTGACGTATTTTAGTTTTAGACGACGGAACTTGTGTTAAATCAGCGTTAGCTGTGCCTTTATTGGCAGCGGACTTTCTGATACGTGTTTTGTTGTCTTCTACTTCACTCATGGCTTCACTCTGTTTATTGCGCTAAAGCCACTTTGTTAGTTGAAACCTTATCGGCTTCGCCACGGGCAATAATCATTGATACATTATCGGCCGCCTTGTTTTCAAGCGCTCTTTCCAGCATGGTACAAACACTCTTATTAATATCCATATCCTCTAAACAATTTATCATTTCAGCTTTGGAAATTGCGTTATACAATCCGTCACTGCACAAAAAAAAGGTATCTCCAATTTGTGTGCTAAAAACATTAATATCAATATATACATCATCACCTGCACCAATCGCCCGGGTAATTACGTTAGCATCCGGGTGGTTTTCTGCTTCTTCTTCGCTTAAGAAGCCTTGCTGAATAAGCTCCTGAACCTGGCTGTGATCCTGAGATAGTTGCTGTAATTCACCATTTCGATAACGGTACAGGCGTGAATCGCCAGCCCATAAACAAACACCGACTCTGCCACGGATAATTAAACTCACTACCGTACTACCCATCATTTGCTTATCCCGCATCACATCGGCATATTCAAGAATATTGGCGTTGGCTTCAATGAATTTATCTTCGACATCATCTACTATTTCACAAAGCGGCACTTTATCTTCAATATCATCAAGCAACTCCACTATCATATTGCTTGCAATATCACCGGCTTCATAGCCGCCCATCCCGTCGGCAACAGCCCACAAGCCTGCCTCTGGTTTTAAAAAAATAGCATCTTCATTCACTTTACGCACACAGCCGGTATTGGTTTGTGCAGCGGAAGTCCATTTTATTGATCGTCGCATTGTAATGTCAGTTATCGTCATAGCATCACTACTTAACTAGCCGTTAATTTATAGGGTTGCTGCCAGTCCCATTGGCCATTCATCATTGCGGTAATCCCCTGTATGGGTGGTAAGCCCTGAGATAAAAACAGGTTTGGCGAAACTCGTTCTGAACCCGGGGTTGTCCATGCGCTATAACTTGCAACCGATTTCTGTAAAATAGAATCTAGAAAATAATCTGAAACCGATGAGGGGGATTGTTCTTCAAAGTCCATATTAATCACAACCGGATTGTTATTTTCAAGGTCTCCTGTATTAATATATATCGTGTTATAGCTTATCTCGATTTGTTCAATTTCATTGATAAGATCGTCTACCGTTAAGTCACCACTGAGTGCTTTAAGTGCAAGTTCTTCAGCATGATTAAACCATTCATTTTGAGTCAATAAAAACTCAAGCGAACTGATACTGGAGGGTAAACGGGTGATAATTGAGAAAGGAAAATAACGCCCTATTTTATCCACGCTGGGTAACATAATACCCGCCCATGTATCGGCATCAACCGCTCCGGAAGAAAGCATAAACCGCCATATCGGACTGGTTAGATACACCTCAAGCCATTGCTCACCCAGTTGTTCTTGCGAAGCCGCAACATAGTGCTGCAGCCAGTCGTCCCATATTTCGACAAAATTACCCGGCAAATTACGCTGCACAAAATCACCGTGTGCCGGTAACTTACCAAATAAGCCTGTGAGTACTTCTGCTGACATTTAAATTCTTTCCGAACATTTAAAGGTTCTTAACAGGTTGCTGCTAAAAGGATTGTTTACACTCTTCGCTTTAATCTGAAAAGTAATATTATGTTCATTTTTAGCCAGTTTGTAGTCCTCCGTACGTGTACTTTTCGGAATACTATAATTCACAAAATAGGTATTTGACTGGCGTGTTTTTGTTAGCTTCGACTGGTCTTGCAAACGAAACCATGCCCAGTTGCCTTCATACACTTTAATATGTAGCTGCTCATTCAAATCTTCAAAGATAAGCCTTGCACGGGTATTCTCGTCCGCACCACTCCAGGTCAGTGTTTTCCAGAACTTTGGCCCATGATTATAAACAATGCGCTTGTCACCCACTTCCAGAGTAAATCGGGCGTTATTTTTACCCAGCAAATAGGGTTTTAGCTGAAAGCGTATACTTGGTGTTTCAGGGTTTGCTCGGAAGAATATATTTTTAATTTTCTGCGCTTTTCTAATTTGTGCAATCGTCTTTTTCGACAAGCCTAAGCTGTGGTTGTCAACGACTCGATTTGCCCAACCCCTTTTGGTATTAATAAACGGCTTAACAAAGTCATTGTAAAAATTGTCCATTGTTCCTTTTGGCTTAAAAAATTCACTAAAATCGTATATTGCAAGTTCATTTCTTGCTGCTTTGCGTAACGGGTAACGCCCGGCCAGGCCTTCGACATAGGCACTGTGCACCTTACTTTTCCATTCTGAATTTATATGTTGATGTGCAGAACGAAGGATTACTTTCCATGACTCATCGGCTAACGATATCAACCAGCGTTTAACGGGCTGTGGTGTATTTTTGGCATACAATCGCAGTGAGGTAATAGCATTGCCGCCACCGCTGGTATAGCGTGCTTTTGCAATATCAAACGACTTTTTGGACGGATCTGGCGACATGCTCACATCACCAATAAAATCACGTAACTGTTGTATTTTTAAAATAATCCCGGCAATAGCGGCGGGTTGTTTGTCTGATTCACGTAATAATTTATTAATGTCACGAAATTGTCTATCAACTTTATTACCGAAGTTTTTATTTGCAAGCAACGAAACTTTCGCTTTACCTCCATCGAGTTTATCACCGGCTAAATTCGATAATAATGGCGCAGTCAACTGAGTGTTTTCTTTGGATACCTGCAGCACAGATAACAGAGGAGAATAAACAGGGTCGGTAAAATTGGTTAATACATCATTCGCTTGTTTTAAATTAGAGAAGCCTGAAACATCCAATGCCGCTAGTACATTTCGCCATGTCGTTGCATAGTCTGCCAGGTAATGCTCTTTTACTTTTTTACTTATGTCGGCCAGATCTTCTTTTATAAAGTCAACACGGGCAGATTTTTTATCTTCTAAAACCCAACGCTCATTAACGATATTTGAAATCACGGGAGAATCTACAGAAAAATCAATCGTGCGGTAGCCTTCATAAGTAAAAAGATAAGGTATTGTTAAAGCCTGAACAGTACGATTATCGACTTTATAAGCAGCCCGTACCGACATACCAAATTGATTCAATAAATCAACCTTCTGACTATAGTCCGGGTTGGTTCGAATACGGCTATAAACACGTTTTGATACCGGGACACGTAATAACAGTGAACGCGTTTGAGAAACAAGACTTTTATTTAATTCTACTTTACTTAAATCCAGTGCCAGTAAATTTATTAAATGCCGCTCTAATTGTTTACGGGCAGTCGCTTCACCATGCAAGCGTTTAGCCCAATTAGCTTTAAACCAGTCTGTTACCATACCCTTGTTTAGATGCTCTGTTTTATTAAACATCATATAGGTTCTAAAAGTATTATATAAATCACCGCCACGATGACCTTGTTTTATAAATAGCTCAAGCTCATTGATAAGCCGGGGCAATAATAAAGTTTTGAGTTGCGTCGCATAGGCATCATCGGCCGCCAAATCGACATTACCATCATATAAACCCAGACCAGACAACCAGGGTTGCTCTTCTTGATCGTAAACAACACTGGCTTTTGCCAGCACATTAAGTGACGGCAATACACTCCGTAAATCTTTTTTCCATGTAACGAGCCGCTTATTCTCGGCTTTAAACTCAGCGACATAGCCGGAGACTTCCGACATAAACATTTCATGCCTTGTCATACTCCCCAGCCAGACAACAAAAAGTGTAATACCAATAGCCGCTATGCCGGCATAGCTAACATTCTGCACCCAGCGGAAAATATTTTCATAGCGGCGGTTAGAACCAACCAGTTCAGACTCCGGAAAAATCACATCACGGAACAACCTGCCTAAAAAGAAACTTTTACCCTGCTGAAGTGCAGACTGCGCTGTATCACGCGCAAAGCCGAAGTTGGCAGAAACTGATGTCATTAACCTGTCAATTGGCGTGCCATCCTGTGTACCACTGGTAAAGTAAACCCCACGCAAATAAGGCTGAAAATGGTACCGATTTTTAACAAAGGTTTGTGTGACAAAACTGTCAATAATAAATTTAAGGTTTTCCATCTGTTGAGGAAAGCCCTGAATAGCCGCGCGTCGTTTAACGTCCGTTTCCTGTTGTACACGCCATAAAACGCGATCATAAAGTCGCTCGATTAATTTTGAGAATTCTTCATTTAAATAGTTAAAGTCAGGGCCATCGGATGCATGCGGCGCATTCGGCAAACTAATACCCCATACTTGCTCCCGTTCATCTTTGGCTAAGTCTTCAAAATATTCTGAAAACCCGAAAACCATATCTGTTTTAGTAAACATAAGATAAATAGGGAAACGAATTTCGAGTTTCCCCATCAGCTCATCAATACGCATGCGTATTGTTTTAGCATGCATTACACGCTCTTCTTCTGTTTGGAACAGTAAATCATGCAAGCTGATTGCGATAATGGCGCCATTTATAGGACGCCGACGTCGGTTCTTTTTAAGTAAGTTTAAAAACCCTTCCCACGCCGAGCTATCAACAACACGATGACTATCTTGCGTGGTATAACGACCCGCGGTATCAATAAGTACCGCCTCATTAGTAAACCACCAGTCGCAGTTACGGGTTCCACCCACGCCTTGCAACGCACCTTTACCAAACTGTTCGGCAAGCGGGAAGTCCAGGCTGGATTTAATTAATGCGGTCGTTTTACCCGATCCCGGTGGCCCAATAATGATGTACCAGGGTAATTCGTAAAGCGCTTTTTTCGAGCCTTTGCCTGAAAATTTTAAACGCTTTAATGTTGAAAGTGCTTCTGTAAAACGTTTTTCAATCTGCATCACTTCATTACTGGACTGTTCATTAACCTTGCTATTGTCATTTTGCAGTTGGTTTTCATGTAAATCGGCAACAAACTCTGCATTGTTTTTCTGATTCTTCTTTTGCGCAAGCAGGTTATTGATTCCCCATACAAGAGCAATCAGCAGAATAAAAACCAGTCGAGCTGTTTCCCCACCCAACGGGGCAGCATTGCTTTCACCAAATTTAATGAGCGGCCCAATAAACCAGATGATAATCGACAGGGCAATGAGCCCGATAATAGATATCACTGTGCGATTTTTAAAAAACAGGATGATTTTTTTCATTCTCAAACTCGTAGGCATTTATTTACTGCGGTAAGACGTTGGCTTAGTTTTAAACTGTGCACTGGTATTGGTCTGCGCAATGGTTTCCAGTTGAGCCACAACAGAAACCGATGAGTTATATAGCCAATATCTGAAGCCTGAATAACTTGAAAACAAAATGGCAACAACCACACTAGCAACCACCCAAAGCGGAATATATTGCGCCATTGTATTTCTAATTTTTCCCAGACCTTGCCAGCTTGGAGAAAGTGCACGCTCATATTCACCGCGATGATGCCGGATAATACTAAATAACTCATCACGTATTCGGTTAATGCTTTCTTTGCCGCGCGGGCTTAAACGGTACTTACCTTCAAAGCCAATACTCAAGGAAATATAAAACAGTTCGATAATATAAATATTTTCAGACGGCGCTTGTCGTAACCGATCAAGTATTAAATAATATTTTTCACCACCGGATGTTTCATTATGAAAAATACTTAACAAAGAGCGTTGATGCCAGACACTTTCACAACCCCAGGGCGTGTTTAATACCGCTTCATCCAGCATGGTGCATAAAATATACCTTGCCGACAAAACAATTTCGGAAGCAATACCCTGCTCTTTTGCACGAATTTCAAATGACTTGATTTCATTAACTAACCGTTGATGTAAACCGCCAATATCAGGGTGACTCACTGCCTGTTTTGTTTTTTCAAAAACAGCCAGCAATGTTGAGGCTGCATTGACCAGTGGGTTTAGGCCACGGGTGGTTCTGAAATAGGCTGCTTCTGTATCAACACGTGGCGCTGCTTGTTGCACCGGTTGTGACACAGGCCGCTCTGGCGGTCGAGATAAATCTGACTGAGGCGTCGCCGAGTTAGGTAAGCGCCCACCCGGCATCGGTTTAATAACAGTGCGGTCTGAGGTAACACTCGGCTGGCGAAAAACCGTTTTATCTGGGTTAAAATTATCTGCTGACATAACGTCTCCCTGCGCTAATCGTTATAGGCCTTATCACTGGCGAATAGCCCAAAATTCAAGTTCAAGCCCAGGGAAATCTCCACCTACATGCATTGCAATCCCGCCGGACTTTTGCAAGTCCTTCCATAAAGCACTCTGGCGATCAAGCTCAAAGTAGGTGTAACCAGAATGAAACGGGATCTGGCGAGGTGCAACCGGTAACGTTTTAATCGCTATGCCCGGCATGCCGGCATTAACCAACTGGCGAATACATTCAACCGAAGCAATTTTTAATTGCGCAGCCAATGCCGACTGCAAATTAGACTCGGACACATCAGCACGTGCCGCTAAAACAAACATTGCCTTACCAATTAGCGAACGGTCAGTAATTTGTGCCACACGAATACCGTATTTCTTTTCAACCAGATTAAGGGATACGGCTGTTTGTTCATACACCATGCTTAAACCGGCACGTAAGGAGTCCATAATCGGTAAAAATGTCGCCTGTAATTCTGCATGCAAATAAGGAGGGAAAACCGGTGGGCGCTTATGTGTCGCCACAAAGGTAGAAAGCTCGCCCACCATTTGAATCGCTTGCGCATAAAGGTCAACCGGATGCAGGCCTTTCATTTGTGATAAGTGTAAGCAAAGTGGCTCGATACGGTTAATCAGTTGCAACATCATATAGTCTGCAATTTCGGCTGTGCCACCTCGATTGGTATCCGCTAACCGACCCGCTATTGCTTCGGCTCGATGATGTAACAAACCAACAAGTTCCGACAAAAAACCGGATAACTTAGGTGAGACATTACAATCCAGACAAGTTGGAATATATTGATCATCTAAAATAACATTTTTGTCTTCTCTGGATTCTGAAATCTTTACCAGCCCAATACAGGCATAACCGCTGCGATCATCGCTGTCCAATAGCAGCCGTAAACGCAACTTACCGACATCCAGTGATAAATTATCACCGCTGTCGGTAGTCACGTCTCGTATTTCATGCTCATGGGAATAGTAACGCGCCAGGCCCTGACTACTCACATCTTTAACAACATCCATCGCACCGGGGCGTTTAACGGGCACACCAAGATAAACGATACTGTCATGTGTGTTCTCGGGCACGCTTAATACCGGCGGTGCTTCATCGGTATCGGGAAAACTAAATGGCGTGCCGTCTGGCAATACACCTTTAGCATGAATGATGGCTATTTTCCCCAACTTTAATAATTGCTGATCTAACTCAAACTCCTGCAAGCCCCAGCCATAAGCCCCCAATGCTTCACACTTACTGTCAACAAAGCGTTCAAAATAACGCTCCTGTTGCTGAAAGTGCTGCGGGCTTAAAAACATTCCCTCATACCATAATATTTTACTTTCTAAAGACATTTTAACTCGCCAAATTGAGATTATTTAATTGTAAAGTAACGTTTAGTTAAAGCTCCACTGAGCACATTGTGCTGAGGGTCAGTTTGAACATCTAATCATATATATCAGTATACCTGGCAGGCATGATTACTTTGACAGAACCATTTCTCGTGATTAAAAATGATTCTCGTAAAACAATATTATCCATTGCCTTCATTTCAATATCCATTCCTAGTGATAACTGATTGTTAACAATAGCTAATGATAAATCATTGACGTATCCTTTAATTCCTGGTGATTCTAATTCTATTTCCTTAATTATTGCTTGATTATTTAATCTGGTATTAACCTGGGTTATTAAAATTTTAACTTTATCTATTGGATGTTCCAAGCCGACCCTATAAACAATAACTTTGAAATAACCATAATTTTTTTCTTCAGACCAAATTCCAGCACTTTTAGCCAATACTATATTAGAAATATCATAATTTTCGCTAAATGATAAAGTAGAATAGGTAACTAGAATTAATATAAAGATATATTTTATTTTTTTTCTATATGACATGGATCCCACCTTTGTGTAAAATTGCCACCCCAAATAAGGCCATCCTTTTTCGATAATTCCGATAAGTCTTTATAATACTGATGATTCCTATTCATAGTATAACCAACTTTTCTATCTATTAAATCAGCGGCTTCCCCTGATAAATGCTTGCTAGCTCTACTGGCAACGCCTTTTTTTACTAAGTCATCATTTTCTTTCTGTGTGCGCTTACCCCAAACAATTCGAATATTCCAGCCTCTATTTTCCATTTCTAGAACTACATTTTTTACTTTTCGTTTAAAGATAGGATCTAATCCTATTAACTTTTCCATACTTGTTGCCATTTAATTTTCAACCAGCTTTAGCTGGCTACCAGAAATGGCCACCGTTATAGATGTTGCAATAACATTATTTGATACCACTGGCACAATAATTTTATATTTTGCCGTTTTGTAATTCAGAAACTCTGCATACAATGCGATGTAACGTGTTTCTTTATTTAATACAAATTTTTCTACGCGGCTAACGCCAGGAACAAGGCGTTTTAATTCCTGTTTAGCTACAAAATCGGCACCCAGCACTTCTTTGTCACGCTCATATAAACCAAGAAAATCGGCGCGATTAAACATTTTATCTGTCTTTAATTCATATAGCCTAACAAACAAGGGGGACGGACGTTTTTTATCGTCGGGGTTAATGTCTGCATCCACTTTTAAATTTAAAGTTAAATCGGTATCAAAGCCTAATTTTGTTCCCACCCACTCATTCACTGTTGAGCAGGCTGACGTTAACAATGCGATGCTGCTAATAAACACTAAAGCCATTATTCTTTTTCTTAACATTTTATTAAACTAACCTTTATGTAACTTTGATTTTCTTTCTATAACTAGACGCTGTAGCTGATCTTCATAGGCTCGAACAAATTCATCACCAAACAAATACTGAAAAGAATTATCCATGTCATCGAAAAGCTCATTGTAATAATGAATAAACTGGTTCCAGTTTCTGGCCTTTTTTAAGCCGGGAATCAAATCGAGATTACCTTTACTTTGCCGGTCAAACCGGTCTTCCAGCGATTCAGGGTTAAATCGTTCAATGGCGCCTTTAAAGGCAGCACGAATACCAGCCAGTATGGCAACCTGATGCTCTGCAATACCATAAAAACCATCCTGTATAGCTTCGATTGGTTTTTTATAGGAACGCCCCTTTTTAATAAACATATTTTCCAGAGCATCATCCACATTGGCCGAAAACTTTAATGGATTATTTTCAACCGGTTGAATCGTGGTTACATTCATACGAAATTCATTCTTGATGCTATTGCGAGAAGTTAAAACCTGCATCATTCCACTCACTGTTTCACGGATCATTTCACCAACCATCTGGTTAATCTCATTCACTTGCTGTTTATCCAGATCATTCACTGCCAACCCCATTGCCTTTATCATGGTAGTATCAACGGACAGGTTAGATGGCAGTTTATTTTTCTTTTGGTAGGCAATAAATTTTTTTCTGATAACATTAAGCTCTTCCCGTAACTTAATGTTTTCGTTTTGCAATTCCTGAATTTCCAGGCGGTCAGAATGAGTTACTGCTTCATGCTTAACATTATTATCTTGTTGCACCGGGCTGACATTATTATTAACCATCTGAGCAACGCCGTTATTAACAACAGCCACATCATCACCACTGCCTGTGTCATCCCAGTCTTCAGGAATACCCGAAAAACTGCCACTCGACTTTGGCCATGCCACCGCCTGATTCATAATGTCAGCTTGATCAGCATAGCTGCTGCTGGCGAACACTTCAGAATTAAAGGCGACGTTATCGGTAATGCGTCGTTGATTATCCAGAACAGCCAGTGGATCAGTTTCCTGTAAAGATGGGCTAACTAACGACTCAATCGGAGAGGCAATTTCACCGGATGCAAACGGATCGGTGTAATCAAAACTCGAGTTAGAATTAGGGCTTAAAGCCTGAGCGGCAAAAGGATCATCCACAGGCATTGCATTATTTAAAGATGAATCAACCGCACTTTGTTCCGACACCCATAAATTCACTTTAAATTTATAGTCACTTAATTCAATTTCGTCTCCGTCTTGAAGCTGCACTTTGTTTCCCTTACCCATTGGCTCTCTCGAACCATTAAGAAAAGTGCCATTCGTGCTGATATCGGTTAATAAATAGATACCATTTTCAAAACTAATCTGGCTATGACATGACGAAAGGTAGCAATCCGGGTCACTCAATACCCAGTAATTTTCTGATCCGCGACCAATCGTCCCGCCTTGTTCCCCAAAGGTTTTTGAAGGTTCCTGGACAGTGCAATTTTCAGGGAACTCAATAATGGTTATTAATAAAGACATTAAACAAATCCATGTATGCTTGGTATTATTTTATAAAGCTGTTTTTCGTTCCAAGCTACAATAACATTTACATTTACATTTTTACATACATTGAAAACAGGCAATGAACATAAAATACTATTTGGACAAAATGTAACCAATAATACCCTTCTATAATAGAATATAGTATAAAGAATATTCAGGTTTGTGAATTGCAACTCACTTCAAGCCATCCATGCTTTACATAATTATCTAAATATCTTATAAAAGTAAAGGATGTAATTCTCAATAATAAAAAATGATTACATATTGGTTACAAATTAACCAGACATGCTGCTTATTTAGCTTTACTATTAAAACCAGAAATATAGTAAGCAACATGGATTCGCCTTTAGATATGGATGTACTCAACTATGGCCTCTGCAGCAAACATAGATATAGATAAACTACTTGAACCTATTGCCGACGATAATCCGGTTGGCACCGACATTCGCCACGATCAAAAACCCGATTCAATTTACCAGCAGATTAAACAGGCGCGCATGTCTGCACGTGCTGCCGAACGCAGCAATATGTACGATAAAAATAACAATGAAGCTATCGAACATTGGCGAAACATTAGCCTGCTAGCACCTGAAATAATAACCAACCACAGCAAAGATCTGGAAATATCCAGCTGGTACATTGAAGCACAGGTTCGCTTAAATGGCTTTCAGGGATTACGTAGCTGCCTGAAACTCACGCGAGAATTAATCGAACAATTCTGGGATTCCATTTACCCTTTACCCGATGAAGATGGCATGTTAATTCGCGTTGCGCCTTTAGCGGGTCTTAATGGCGAAGGTGCTGAAGGGGTATTAATGGCACCTATTCGAAACATCCCTATCACTGAAGGTGGCCAACCCACTCCCTTTAGTTACTGGCAGTATCAACAAGCGCGCGATGTGCAAAAAATAACCGATCCTGATGTGCGTTCTGAAAATGCAGCAAAAAATGGCTTTTCACTGGATGACATTGAAGCCGCGGTTAACCAGTCCAGCGAAGCCTTTTATGTTGACTTACGTGAAGCTATTACAGACTGTGTGAGTGAGTATAAAAAAATAAGCAGGCTTCTCGATGAGCGCTGTGAATCACATGAAGCACCACCAACAAGCAATATGATTGCAGTGCTGGAACAATGCTTAGGTGCCGTTAACCACCTGGGCAAACATAAGTTCCCGGTTGAAATTGAAGAATCGACAGATACAGAAATAAATTCAGGCAGCACGGGCAGTGTAGCTGCCGTAAGCAGTGCAGGGCCAATCACGTCGCGTGAAGTTGCCTTTCAACAACTTCATGTTATATCGGAATTTTTTCTGAAAACCGAACCCCACTCCCCCATTCCCTATGTTATCGCAAAGGCGGTTAAATGGGGCGATATGCCACTCAATGAACTTATCGGCGAACTGATACCCGATAGTTCATCTCGTGATTATTTTTCATCTGTAACCGGCGTCAATTTTAAAGATGAAGACTAACCTTTTAAATTAACACAAAATTAAGGAATTACCATGGCTGACAGTATCCACGACAAACTCAAACGAGTACGCAAACCTCGAGTACACATCACCTACGATGTTGAAACAAATGGTGCCGTAGAAGAAAAAGAAATCCCATTTGTAATGGGTGTAATGGGTGATTATTCCGGTGATAACACCGAAACAAAAAAATCATTAAAAGACAGAAAGTTTTCTCAAATCGACCGCGACAACTTCAATGATGTAATGGCAAATATTTCGCCCAATTTAAGAATGAAAGTTGAAAACACACTAGAAAAAAACGGTGGTGAATTCGCAGTTAATCTTGACTTCAGAAATATTGAAGACTTTGAACCCCATAAAATTGTAACCAAGGTTGAGCCACTTAAAAAATTAATGGACACGCGCAATAAATTACGCGACTTACTTACAAAAGCTGACCGTTCAGAAGATCTCGAAAATATACTGGAAGAAATTTTAAGTAACTCCGATGCCCTCAGTTCTTTTTCTGATGAACTGGGTGTCGATAACGAAAAAGGTGACAAATAATGGCTAAGAAAGAACAACAAGTGGAAGAACTTCTGGATAATGACGTTCTGGAAGTCAGTTTACTGGAACAAGCCATTGGTGCAACAAAGCAAACAGAAAAAGATGTCACCAAAGACCTGTTAAAAACCCTGACTACCGAAGCGATGAAAGGCACGGTAAAGTGGAATAAAAACCTCGCCGTTACTATTAATGCCGCCATTGCAGCGATTGACAGTGCTTTATCAGGGCAGTTATCGGCCATTTTACAAAATGAAAAATTTCAGAAACTCGAAGGTTCCTGGCGTGGTTTAAACCATCTGGTAATGAATTCAGAAACAAGCACCCAGCTAAAAATTCGTATGTTGAATATCAGTCAGAAAGAACTGGTTAAAGATTTGTCCACTGCGGCTGAATTC
>QIKU01000265.1 GCA_003232015.1 Gammaproteobacteria bacterium | reverse complement strand
CATGCGCTGCTGGCCTTGCGCTAAATCAACAAACAGGATGCGCGTATCACCTTTATCTGTTTTAAGCTGCGGGGTTAAGGTTTTACGAATATCCTTAACCGGTGCAAAGGCGGTAATAATAAGTGACAGCGGCGCAGTAACCGATTTATGTTCATCACCCTCATCCCAAACAGACTTCATCGACATCGAGTCTTTACCCACCGGCACACAAATATCGAGTGCAGGGCAAAGTTCCATGCCCACCGCTTGCACCGCTTCGTATAAACCCGCATCTTCACCGGGGTGCCCAGCCGGTGCCATCCAGTTTGCAGATAACACCACACGCTTTAATTCTGTAATCTGGCTTGCAGCCAAGTTTGTTAAGGCTTCACCAATGGCCATACGTGCAGAAGCGGCATGGTTAATTAACGCCAGTGGCGCACGTTCGCCAATGGCCATCGCTTCACCGGTAAAGGTATCGAAACTTGATGCAGTCACTGCCACATCGGCAACCGGCACTTGCCAGGGGCCGACCATCTGGTCACGATGAATTAAACCGGTAACACTGCGATCACCGATGGTGATTAAAAAGTTTTTACTGGCAACGGTTGGCAACCTTAAACAACGGTAAGCGGCTTCTTTGATGTTAATGTTACTGCTGTCAAACGGTTTTTGTTTAACTTCAATGCTTTTTACATCACGCAGCATTTTAGGTGGCTTTCCAAGTAACA
Organism: Gammaproteobacteria bacterium; assembly: GCA_003232015.1. The sequence continues at coordinate 39,923 of QIKU01000265.1, read as the reverse complement.
CATCCAATGGCATATCAATGGGATGATTATTAAAATGGCTATCGTGCAATTTTAATTGTTGCGCTTCGGTGGCTTCACCAACGATAGCATAGGGGCAACGTTCGCGTTTACAAATGGCTTCAAACTCAGCCAGAGAACCTGCATCAATTGCCAGTACATAGCGCTCCTGTGATTCATTGCACCAGATCTCATGCGGTGCCATACCTGGTTCGTCATTCGGTACATTACGTAATTCAAAATTGGCACCGCGGCCACTGTCATTCACTAACTCAGGCAGTGCATTAGACAAACCACCGGCACCTACATCGTGGATACTAATGATGGGGCTGTCTTCGCCCTGCTGCCAGCAACGGTCGATGACTTCCTGTACGCGGCGCTCCATTTCGGGGTTACCGCGTTGCACCGAGGCAAAGTCTAAATCTTCATGGCTCTGGCCACTGGTCATCGACGATGCCGCACCGCCACCTAAACCAATCAACATTGCCGGACCACCGAGCACAACAATTTTAGCCCCGGCCGGGATAATGCCTTTTTCAACGTGTTCGGCTTTAATATTGCCAACACCACCGGCCAGCATAATTGGTTTATGGTAGCCACGTACTTCCACACCATGACTGGCGTTGACACTCTGCTCGTAAGTTCGGAAGTAACCTAAAATATTTGGCCGGCCAAACTCATTGTTAAATGCCGCAGCGCCGATGGGCGCTTCAATCATAATATCTAAAGCAGACACAATCCGTTCGGGCTTGCCATATTCGACTTCCCATTCCTGTATGGCCTGTGGCAGTTTTAAGTTCGAAACAGAAAAACCGGCCAAACCTGCTTTGGGTTTTGAGCCCGTGCCCGTTGCGCCTTCATCTCTAATTTCACCACCGGAGCCGGTCGCTGCTCCCGGGAAAGGTGCAATCGCGGTGGGGTGATTATGGGTTTCAACTTTCATCAGGATATGGATCGGCTCCTGATGGTAAGCATAGTTACCCGCCGCTTGCGGAAAGAATCGTCCACCTGTAAAACCTTCGACCACCGCTGAATTATCACTGTAAGCTGACAGCACGCCTTCATGGTTGTGTTTATAAGTATGGCGGATCATACCAAACAGGGAAATGTCTTTTTGTTTGCCGTTGATAATCCAGTCGGCATTAAATATTTTATGTCGACAATGTTCCGAGTTGGCCTGGGCAAACATCATCAGCTCAACATCGGTTGGGTTACGCTTGAGTCGGGTAAAATTTTCGAGCAGATAATCAATTTCATCGTCGGCCAGCGCCAGGCCCATTTGTGTATTGGCTTGCTCCAGGGCTTGTTTGCCTTGCGCTAAAATATCTACGCTTTTAAATTCGGCCGGTTCGGCGTGATGAAACAAGGCCACGGCCTGTTTTGTTTCCAACAACACCGACTCCACCATCCGGTCATGCAAGCTGGCCGACAGTTTGTGTAAAATATCAGGGCTTAATGCTGTCTTTGACTGTAAGTAATAAGCGATGCCCCGCTCAATACGCTTAATCTTTTGCAAACCACAATTGTGCGCAATGTCGGTCGCCTTGGTTGACCACGGTGAAATCGTTCCCGGACGTGGCACCACTAAAATCAGACTGCCGGTTTGTGATGCGGCTTGAAATTGGCGGTCTTCGTTTAAAAGGTGGTTTAATATTGCCCGTTCCGCTTCCGTTAACTCTGACTCACTTTCAATAAAATAGATAAATTCAGTTGAGATTGAATCAACCGATGCTTCAATAGCCTGTAAATTTGAAAGCTGTTTTTGTAAGCGGAAACTGGAAAGTGCCTGAACACCGTGCAACTGCAACATGGCTAAGTTCTCTAAAATGAAGACTGTGGAATAAGGTAGGTATAATACGCTAAAGCGAAGCGAGCTGCCAGATAAGAACCAGTTGAGAACATCTTTCAAACAAAGCAAGAGCATACTTAATGTACTGTAATTATACATGCGTGTAGCCTGGATGTAGCAACGCGAAATCCGGGGTATTTTGTTATTATTTCCCGGATTACATTTCATTTCATCCGGGCTACCTCTGCCAGATAGGAAAGAAATCCAGGTCAAAGTTAAACATCCAACACCTTAATGTTACTTGCTATCCATTCAGCAAAATCAGATTCACTTAATGCACCGGCGGCAACATTTTCTATTATTTGTGCAGCATCTACCTCTGCAGCTCGCAACGCATAACCATTAATCTGAAGGAAAATAAAAACAACGTAAAACGCGATACGTTTATTTCCATCGGAAAAACAGTGATTTTTAATAAGGCCAAAGCCATAAGAAGCCGCAAGCTCTGATAAAGTCACCTCTGAATTATAATGCGCGAGTTGTTGTGGCCTGCTCAACGTTGCTTCGAGCTTTTCATCATACGTTGCAATCGGTTCCAGTCCGCCATACTGTGCTATGGCACGCTTATGCAACTGCCGCACAGCATGCTCAGAAAGCCATTTCATTTAGCCAGTTGTTTCAGGGTGTTTTTATAACGATGATCACACTCATCTGCTGCCTTCATAATGGCTTCAAATTCAGGATCATAGGCGGATAAAGTAAGTCCTTCCTTGTCTTGTGTGAGATACAAAGTGTCGCCTTCCTGCACATGCAACGGGGTTAATACCTCTTTAGGCAGGATAACACCTAATGAACTGCCAATTTTGCGTAGTTTTAATGTTGTCATGTTATGCCCACCTCATGTTATAACTTTAATTATAACATGGGTGTATAATTAAGATAGCAATAAAATTAAATAAATCCTTACCAATGCGCCAGCGTATTCATTTCCTGCATCACTTCATTGAGTGATGCCTCGTCATTATCGATTAAACACACTAAATTCGAAATACTAACAACCGAAACTTTATCACTACGGACTATCCAGCCACCGGGTGGTGTCCAGCCGTTCATTTGGGTAAACATAGATAGCTGATCAGTATTGCCCTGTACAATGCGCTTATAGTCGTGCGCAAAATGCGCTAACCCGGCTATTTGCTGCTCGTCCATCATACCGTAGCCTTCGACCAGTTCACCGTCATCGCGGAAATGGCACACCACCTGTACGCCGTCTATTGCAAGCATTCGTTTAATCATGTGATTCCTCCCTTAGCTGCCAAGTGCAGCATAGGCAGCTTCATAATCAACATTTTCGTTTAGCATCACCACCCCAAAGTCATCATTGGTAATGGCGGTCCAGGCAAAGCCAACCAGGGTAAAGCCTTTAATAGGGTAAAAACCTTTCATGCCGGTCATGGCTTCCCATCCGCGTGCCTGCATGGTAGCAATCGACATATTGGCCACGCATAAATGACTGAGTAAATCCAGAACGGACTCGGTTAACTCACTGCCTTCTTTGGCTTTAAAGCCATCAAGCTCCCCCTTCAGGGAAAATTTAAACGCCGCCTCGACGCCATCTAATGCTATTAATGATTCCAAACTTGGCATTTTTATTATCCCCCCAACTTATAACTAAAACACTTAACGATTAAAACTATACGAGTTCTCCCGACTGCTCGCCCACATTTTCTTTTAAAAATTGCATCACCCCATTAATCGATGCATTATTATTATCAACAAAACAAAAAACATTACCATAAACACATACACTGAACTGTTCCCCGCGTACCATCCAGCCCTGTGCTGGCGCACAACCACATCCGGTATTGAGTGCTTTCATCATATTGGCCTGCATATGCGTCGCAAGCGTGGTTGCCCGGCACATAATCGATGCCATGCGTGCCTGCTCAGCTTCCAGTTGGCCCTCAAAATGATAGCGGTCACCACGGTAAGAATACTCTCCCGCTGCGATTACACCCGGTATATTTGCAAGTTCAGCATAAATACTCATAAATGTTTAAACCTGTTCTTCTTTTTAATATACCCTTAGTTTTAAACCAGGCACCCAAAGAATGCAACCAGCACATTGCAAAATGAAAACATTTGACAGCTGCACAGCGAAACACCATGATCAATAAATGAGTGATAAAAAAATACCCACACCCGTCAAACAGCCTCCGCAACAAGCAAAACCCGATAAAATAGCACTGGCTGGTCCCGGTCGTCAGTTATTGGCATTGTTTTATGATGTATGGTTACTCGCAGCCGTCTTTATGGTGGCCTCGGCACTGACACTCCCCATTACGCAAGGTGAGCCGGTGAAGCCCGGCAACCCTTTTATGACAAGCTATATTTTCTTTGTATGGTATGGGTTTTATGCCTGGTTCTGGACGCATGGCGGACAAACACTGGGAATGCGTTCGTGGAAAATTAAACTTATTAGCCAAACCGGTGAAGCTGTCGGCCTCTGGCACGCCTTATTACGTTTTATAAGTGGCATACCAGCCTGGCTCTTTATTACAGCAGGAGGCTATTTCAGCTTTGCTGATCAACCCGAAATGAAACACCCCGTATTAGATGCTTTATCAAAACTACCCGGCAGTGTTGTTTTAGGTGCTGGCATATTATTGCTTATTAGTGGCCATATGAAACGTTCCTGGCGTAACCAGTTTAGTTCAACCCAGGTTGTTTCAACCCAAAATATTTCATCCCAGAATATATCACCTGGGAAAAATAAAAAATAATCCCCCTGAAAACATAACACCAAAATAACCTACATCCTTCGCCGAAACATAAAAAACGTTCCCACAAAAACCAGTAACGTTGGAATACTTGCACCCAATGCCGGATGAAAGTTATAAACAATACTCATCTGGCCAATCAAGCGGTTGGCAATAAAGAAAACTAGACCCGCTAAAAAACCAATTAGAATTTGTTGCCCCATACTGGTTCGCCTTAACGAACCAAAAACATACGGCACTGCCAGCAAAACCATCGCAGCGATGGTAAACGGCATAGTTATTTTTGACCAAAAAGCAAGTTCATACTGTGCAGCCTCAAGACCGTTGTCTTTTAAATAATTGATGTAGCTGCTTAACTTCCAGATAGGTAATTTGTTCGGTTTAAATGTTACAATGCTAACAAGATCAGGATCCAGCAGTGTTTCCCACTGCATTGAGGCAATATGCGATACATTTACTTTCTTTAGACTAATGTCAGTTTGCTTAATGTCGGATAGTTGCCAGTTTTTACCGTCATAATCTGCCGTTTTTGCATGCAGTATCTGCTTCAGCTGATATTGCTCATTCAAACGATATAAATGAACATCAAATAACTTGCCCTCATTGTTTGCGCGCTGTACATGAATATAGGTATTACTATCCCGCGCCCATAGTCCATATTGTGTGTTTAAACTGATATCTCTTGATAAGGCTTTCACTTGCTGTAATTTCGCGTACTGTAACGCAGGTGGTGCAATGACTTCGCCAAGAATAAACACCATAAGCATAAAAGCTAAAGCTGTTTTCATAATTGCAGCTACAATCTGAAAGATTGAAACACCCGCGGTACGAATAACAACCAGCTCACTGCTATTGGCTAGTGCGCCTAAACCCAGAATAGAACCCAGTAATGCAGCAAGGGGGAAGAATTCATAAATACGATCAGGCAGCAGGAATAACGTGTATTTTACCGCCATAAAGAAGGTGTAATTAGATGAGCCAATTCTGTCAAACTCACCGGCAATCCCTATAAGCAAAAATAAGGAGCTGATAACCAGTGTCACTGCAACAATGCTCATTGCAACAGAACGGCCAATATAGCGCTCCAGTATTTTCATGAAGAGTGCACCGTACGCTGCTTTTGGAATAAATGTTTAAACCCTGTTTGATTAAACAGCAATATTAAAGCCACGATAATCATAACCGCATGTACCCACCATAAACCCAGCACGGGTGATATATCGCCTTTGGTTAACCATGCGCGCGCAACATTCAGTAAATTGGTATAAGTAATATAGAGCAACAATGCGATAGCAAGTTTGGCATAGCGCCCCTGACGGGGGGAGGTTTTACTCAGCGGTACAGCCAGCAAAGCCAACACGAAGCATAAAATAGCAGAAGAAATACGCGACTGTAGCTCGGCTTTATCACTGAGTTTGTCGGAACGATAGAGGTCAATAGTCGGGGTAGAATAGCGTCTGTAATTAATCGCAGCAGCATCACGCTCTTTAATCCGCACACCGTGCTCCTCAAATTTGATTATTGCATAATTATCCTGGCCTGGCTGCCCTTCATAACGGCTACCATTGCTTAATATAATAAAACGATCGCCGGTTTCCTTATCAACCTGTTGTCGGCCACTTTCAGATGCAATAACCGTTAATTTGTCATTATTCCACTGTTGTATAAATAAATTCTTGATGCGTGTTCGGTCTTTATTCGCTTCCTGCACATAAAGCACACCCACACCTTCCTGCAATTCTTTAAAGCGCCCTGGAATAATCCCTTTTACATCCGATTTGGCTTCGACTTCAGCATAAAGTTGTTGCGTACGAAGTTCGGCCCACGGTGCAATAACCAGCGTAATTGTGCCTTGCAAGATTGCCACAAAAATAGCCAAACCCAGAACGGCACGCAATATCCGAAATTTACCCATACCACAGGCGGCTAACACAACCATTTCACTGTCTTTATATAAACGACTAAAGGCCAGTAAAATCCCCAGATAAAGCGACAAGGGTAAAATAAACGCCAGCGTCACAATCAATTTTAACCAAAGCATGGATAACACCGTGTCGACCGTTAAAATACCTTCAACCACTTTGGAAAAAAGCCCCACAAGCTGGCCGCTAATGGCAATCATTAACAGCACCACAGCAACACCAGACAGCGTTAGCAGTACTTCTTTTATTAAATAACGGTCTATAATCACAATATTATATTATTTGATGTTTTAAAACTTAATGTTCACACTGAATTAATCGCTAAGATGCTTTAATATATAAGGTGAACCCGATTAAATCAGAACTTTAACAATACCGTTAATAATACACCAGTTCTACCCCGGATTCTTAACCATCAGAATCAACTCAAACACCAAGGAGCAACAATGGATATTCGTGTTAAAATCACACAAGCCACTTCACTAAAATCAGCCTGCCTTATCGTGGCCATCCATGAAAAAAGACAACTCAGCCCGACAGCGAAAGCCATCGATTCTCTGTGTAACAAGCGGATCAGCAATTTAGTTAAAAAAGGCGATTTTGACGGTAAGCTGGGGCATACCTGGTTACTCGATAATCCTGACGGCATCGCCGCAGAACGCATTATGCTGGTGGGTTGCGGCTCAAAAAAGAAGCTTAATATTAAAGCCTATCGAAAAATGCACTGCCATATCCTTAATGCGCTTAAAAAAACCAATATTAAAGATGCAATGCTGTATACCACTGAACTGGAAATAAAAGATACCAGCACCGCAGAAAAGACACGCCATGCCAGCGAAGCGCTGTTAGAAACAAGCTACAGCTTTGATGAACTCAAAAGCGCTAACAAAAAAACCATTGCGCTTAAAAATATCACGCTCAATATTGAAAACAAGCGAGATTTACCTAAAGCCCAGCAAGCATTAAAAACCGCCACGGCGATCGCCACCGGCATGGATATCGCTCGCCACCTTGGTAACCTGCCCGGCAATATTTGCACCCCAACCTACCTTGCCAAGCAAGCCACCAATCAGGCTAAAAGCTGTAAAAAAACCAGAGTGACCGTTTTAGGTGAAGCGGAAATGAAAAAGCTCAAAATGGGATCACTACTGTCTGTGTCCAAAGGCAGCCGCCAGCCACCTAAATTGATTGTTATCGAATACAAAGGCGGCAAAGCAAAAGATAAGCCTTATGTACTGGTCGGTAAAGGCGTGACCTTTGACACCGGTGGCATTTCGCTCAAACCCGGCGCGGCAATGGATGAAATGAAATTTGATATGTGTGGTGCTGCTGGCGTTATTGGCACCATGGCAGCCGTTTCGAAGCTGCAACTCGGTATTAACGTGGTCGCAATTGTTCCCAGTGTAGAAAACATGCCCGATGGCGCGGCCAGCCGACCCGGCGATATCGTTACCAGCATGTCCGGGCAAACCATTGAAATCCTCAACACCGATGCCGAAGGCCGACTGATTTTATGTGATGCACTGACTTATGCGGAAAAATTTAACCCTAAAACGGTAATTGATACGGCGACTTTAACCGGCGCCTGCGTCGTTGCGCTCGGTAGCCATTGCAGTGCCGTTTTAAGCAATAACGACAAACTTGCCCAGGATCTGCTCAAAGCAGGCACCACCAGCGGTGACCGAACCTGGCAAATGCCCCTGTGGGAAGATTATCAGGATCAACTAAAAAGCAATTTTGCGGATATGGCCAATATTGGCGGCCGCGAAGCGGGCACTATTACCGCTGCCTGTTTCCTCGCGCGTTTTACTAAAAAGTACAAATGGGCGCACATTGATATTGCCGGGGTGGCCTGGCTTAGCGGTGCAAGAAAAGGCGCAACCGGCCGCCCGGTTCCCCTACTAACACAGTACTTAATGAATCAAACGTAGTATCATCTAGACATGACCAGTATCGATTTCTACATTTCAGAGTCCACCGATGCCAGCATACGCGAGTTACTGGCCTGTCGGCTGTCTGAAAAAGCCTGCCAGACCAATGCGGCTACCTACATTCACACCCAGACCGAACAACACAGCCAGCAACTCGATAAACTGTTATGGGATTTTAAAGAACACAGCTTTATTCCGCATAAACTGTATAACGATGAAGATGCAAAAAAACATGCCCACCCTGTTTTAATTGGGCATGATGTTGAACCGGAAAAAAACGTTGATCTGCTCATTAACCTCGACAATAAAATTCCGGATTTTTATAGCCGCTTTAAACGGGTAATTGAAATAGTCAGTAATGATGAAAAACAACGTGAGCGTTCGCGCCAGCATTATAAATTCTATAAAGATCGCGGCTATATTATTAACACTCATAATATAAAATAACCATTATGACTGATAAAAACCCCGTAAAAAAACCTCCAAAAAGATCGCCCACGCCCAGCGAGACGATTGAAAAAGATCAGGACGACTTAATGTCAACACTGGAGTCTATTCGCGGCTTACTCGAACAAAGTGAAGGCAAGCTCAATGCTGCACGTGAAAGCATATCTCTAGCAAATAGCCAAACCCAAAAAAGCTCCGCGAGCATGACTAGTTCAGAAATAGAAGTCGATGAAGAAATTGTACCCATTCTTGATAACATTGTTGACTCCGACCTGTCTTTAAACAGCCTGCCGAATATTCCAGAGCTGGATTCTATTTTTACACCCGCTGCAAATAAAACCAGCCAGGCAATAGAACAGATTGATATTGACAGCGAAGCTGCTGAAATTAAAAGTAACACATCTGATATTTCTGCACTCACCCAAAAAAATCGGCTTATTGATGCGCTTGATAACCTGCAACTGGATCTTGAAGAATCATTACGTGAAACATTGATGAAAACCATGGTGAAACTTGAAAAAGATCTAAAAGCTCGCATTAGCGATAGAATTGAACAGATTAAAAAGGAAATTCTAAACTAAATGGTACTTCAAGTTATATCTTTGGCAACTATATCTTCAGTCTGAAAGTCTGCATTCGCGATTGCAGCATAATTTTATATAACAACAAAGCAACAAACCAGCAAATAATAGCCGATGACAAGTCATGCGATACAAAATGTGCACCACGCACCCACTGGCCTAAACTAAAAATACTACCGATAAAAATACTGACACCCAGCGCCATATAAGCGTAGCGCTTATTGTAATCCCGAAGTAAAAAATAAAATAACAACAAAGAAAAGCCACCCGATGAATGGCCGCCAGGGAAGCAACCGCCATTACTTAAAGGGTTACTCATACCACTAAACAAATGAAAATAAGGCTGTGTACCGTTAAAAATATTTAATGCCCAGGGGCAGTCAACGTCTGAATAATGTTTTAGTGCGGCAACAATGCCCGTTGAAAATAAAATAGTTAACGCAACATAAATAAACATAAAAAAATATGTCCGAAAGCGTTTAATAAACAAACCTAACACAAGCCCTGTTAACGATAACAGAAAGACAATAGCAATAAAATCACGGCCCCACTTATGGATAAAAGTAACCGCCCACCATGACTCGCCAAAATACCATTGTCTTTTTTCAAAATCAAAAAACAGGCTGGATATCGTGATATCCAGATTACTCAGCCTTAACAGGACGATCACAAATAAAAAAATAAACAGCGGATAAACCGCATGATTCAACCAGAAACGCATTTGCAGTTCAACTCTATCGAATGGTATACAACACTATAAATCATAGCGGCCATTACTGTTGGTACATCTTTTTCATATAACACTGCCCTACCGGCAACCATTCCGGAATGCGGTAATAACGGTCCAGTGTATTCTGAATAATCAATTCACGATACTTATTGTATTTAAACCCTCGGCCTAATGCATAATAAAATGTCGCTCCTTCAATTTTGAGTGACTTTATTTCAACACTGTCAAAAAAACCCTGTAAATAATCTAAATTGTTCATCTCCGAAACCAGTAAAATATTCTTACCATCGAGCATTCTAAAGTCCGTGCGTTTATCGTCTTCTCTCGCATGATACGACCCCGGCCCTAAAACAATGACATGTTCACGCGACGTATAGGATAACAACGCAGACTTAACATAGCTGCCAGTTGCAAAAATATAATCATTTCTATAAGTCGCCAATTTTTCCAGAATAACCGTATTCTTAATGCCATAAATTATATCTTTGTGTATGTCTGAATTTTTTTCAAACAAACCGGGAATCGATATTAAAATAAAGGCAAGTGCTGATAAATGCAGTATTGAAAAAACAATAACAAACTTAATGCTGCTTATTAATTGTTGCGCGGTAAATAAAAATCCGAGACTGATAAATAAAAACGGATAAAAACTAAGCAGCCAGTGCAGGCCTATTTTTTTCACAAACGAAAGCAGTAAAAATAAAATTAACGGAATAACAAACAAGCCAACAAAAACACCCGCTGGTTTTTTCAGAATATCAAAATAGTTTTTTAATGGCTGTTTAAAGGCATACCAAAGTACAGACGGCATTATCAGGTAAACCAGAAAACCAAGATAAAGTGCTATCGTTGAGAACGAAAAATGAGCACCACTGGTTCGATTAACAAAATTAAATAAATAATTATTCCAGCAATTATTATAATTCCAAAGTAGATTTAAAATAATAAACGGCGCAACGCCCAAAAGAACAACAGCAATACCAATATAGGGTTTTAAGCCCCGCTGGTTACGAATAAAAAAGACGATATAAAAGAAATAAGCCAAGCCCAGCAAACCAGCAAAAAATTTAGAGTAAAAAGCCAACCCCAGAAAAAACCCCGCCAGTAAATACTTTGTAAGTTGATCCTGCTTTTGTGCCTGATAAAAATAAATGGCTGAAATAAATGACCATAATATAAGTGGTGTATCTGTAGTGATAAGAACAGAAAGTAAATTAAGCGGCGCAAGCAGAAATAAAATAGCGGCAAAAGCAGCTTTGCCTTCGTCAACCTGGGCATTTTTTAACAACCGGTAAATAACCCAGCCCATAAAGGTAAACATTAAAATACCCGGCAATCGTAGCCATACAATGGCATCGCTGAATAACAACAATAAGCTTAAAAACCAACCTACCATCGGCGGGTGGTCGTAATAACCGTAGTCCAGGTTCTTGCCCCAGGTAATAAAGTAGGCTTCATCACCCGTAATCGGAAGCCAATAAGCCACCCCAAGCCGAATCAGCAAGCTGGTAACAAGGGTGATTGTGAGCCACTGAACAGGCTGCAAGTTTGTCAATTTATCAGTTAAAAATTTCATCTGCGAATATTATCATGTTCTGCCAGCACTCTGTAGTACAGCGCTCTGTAGTTACATCGTTCCAGTGCAAGCATCTAGTGCAAGCTGAGGGAGTCAGGTATAATTAGCCACTTCGTTAACAACTCTATTTTAAGCAGTCATAATCGTATGGAAAAAACCTACAACCCGCATGCTATTGAACAACGTTGGTATAAAACATGGGAAAAAGAGCAACATTTTGCACCTGAAGATGTTTTAAAGTCCGATGCCAGGCCGTACTGCATTATGATTCCACCACCCAATGTCACCGGCAGTTTGCATATGGGGCATGGCTTTAACAACACGGTAATGGATACTTTAACCCGTTACCATCGCATGAAGGGGCATAACACCCTGTGGCAAGTGGGCACCGACCATGCCGGTATTGCCACCCAGATGGTGGTGGAGCGTCAACTGAAAACCGAGGGCAAAACCCGCCACGATCTCGGGCGTGACAAATTTATAGAAAAAATATGGGGCTGGAAAGAACAGTCCGGTGGCACCATTACACAACAACTGCGCCGTATGGGCTCGTCCGTAGACTGGAGCCGCGAACGCTTCACCATGGACGAAGGCCTAAACGATGCGGTCAAAGAAGTCTTCGTTAAATTATTTGAAGATGATTTAATTTATCGTGGTAAACGGCTGGTTAACTGGGACCCGGTATTACACACCGCCGTTTCTGATTTAGAAGTTATTTCCGAAGAAGAAAACGGCCACCTCTGGCATATGCGCTATCCGCTAAGCGATGGCTCGGGACAGCTTGTGGTTGCCACTACTCGCCCGGAAACCATGCTCGGAGATGCCGCCGTTGCGGTCCATCCTGACGATGAACGCTATCAGGCACTAATAGGCAAAACCATCACCCTGCCTTTTGTTGGCCGGGAAATTCCCATTATTGCAGACGATTATGTCGACCCTGAATTTGGTACCGGTTGTGTAAAGATCACCCCTGCCCATGACTTTAACGATTATGAAATGGGCAAACGCCACGACTTGCCGCTTTATAATATTTTAACCATTAATGCAGCGATTAATGACGAAGCCCCAGAAAAATACCGTGGCATGGATCGCTATGTTGCACGCAAACAAATTGTAGCCGATTTAAAAGAACTCGACTTACTCGAAAAAATTGACGACCATAAACTCATGGTGCCGCGTGGCGATCGTTCCGGCTCGGTGGTTGAACCGTTCTTAACGGATCAATGGTACGTAAAAATTGCCCCACTGGCAGAGCCGGCGATTAAAGCCGTGCAAGATGGCGATATAAAATTTGTACCGGATAACTGGAAAAACACTTACTACGACTGGATGAACAATATTCAGGACTGGTGCATCAGCCGACAAATCTGGTGGGGGCACCGTATCCCCGCCTGGTACGATGAACAAGGCAAGGTCTATGTTGCACGCGACGAAGCCGAAGTGCGTAGCAAATATAAACTGGACGACTCGATAAAACTGACCCAGGACGAAGACGTACTCGACACCTGGTTCTCGTCTGCCCTTTGGCCATTTTCTACTTTAGGCTGGCCAGCAAAAGATGCCGAAGCCCAGGCCATGCTCGATACCTTCTACCCCACCAATGTGCTCGTTACCGGCTTTGATATTATTTTCTTCTGGGTAGCCCGCATGATTATGATGGGCTTAAAGTTTACCGGCAAAGTCCCGTTTAAAGAAGTTTACATTCATGGCCTGGTGCGCGACAGCCACGGCCAGAAAATGTCAAAGTCAAAAGGCAATGTGCTTGACCCGATTGATTTAATCGACGGCATCGATCTGGAATCGTTAGTTAAAAAACGCACCACTGGTTTAATGCAACCGGACATGGCACCTAAGATAGAAAAAATGACTCGCAAGGACTTCCCCAACGGCATAGCAGCCTATGGCACCGATGCACTGCGCTTTACTTTTGCCGCAATGGCCTCGACTGGCCGCGATATTAATTTCGACCTGAGTCGAACTGAAGGCTACCGTAACTTCTGTAATAAAATATGGAATGCCGCGCGTTATGTTTTAATGAACACCGAAGGCGAGGACTGTGGCGTTAATAGCACCGAGTCCGACATTGAACTCAGCATTGCCGACAAATGGATTGTTGCACGCTTGCAACACACCGAAGCTGAAATAGAAAAAGCCATTAAAAATTACCGTCTCGATATTATGTCCAGCACTATTTACGAGTTTATCTGGAACGAATACTGCGGCTGGTATCTGGAACTTTCCAAACCCGTACTCATGGGCAACAGCAGCGAAGCCGCCAAACGTGGTACACGCCAAACACTGGTGCGCGTACTGGAAACCCTATTACGTTTAACCCACCCGATTATGCCTTATATAACAGAAGAAATATGGCAACGGGTTGCACCACTGGCTGGTATAGATACCAATGTACAAAAAACCATTATGCGCCAACCCTACCCGGAAGCCGATAGCAGTAAAATAGATGCCACTGCGGTCGAAGAACTGGAGTGGGTTAAAAACTTTATTCTCGGTATCAGAAAAATTCGTAGCGGCTACGACATTAAACCCGGCAAAGCCTTGTCGGTACTTATTCAAGATGGCTCAGAGCAAGACAAACAACGCCTGGATAACAACAAACACTATTTGTCTGAGCTAGCCAAAATTGAATCCATCACCTGGCTAACCAAAACAGACGAAGCCCCCGAATCAGCCACCGCACTGGTTGGTGAAATGAAAATCCTTATCCCCATGGCTGGCATTATTGATACCGAAGCAGAAAAAGCACGCCTGAAAAAAGAAATGGATAAACTAAGTGGAGAGATAAAACGCACCGAAGGTAAATTATCTAACCCGAAATTTGTCGATAAAGCACCCGAAGCGGTTGTGAAAAAAGAAAAAGACAAGCTCAGTGGTTTTCAATCGACGCTGGTAAGTTTGGCAGAGCAGTTGAAGAAGATTGACTCAATATAATCCAGTTTCCCTATCCGCTTGCGGCGAGCACAACAATATGTGATTGTTAGCCATTTACAATCCCTGAGCTAAACTCTAAAACTGATTCAACTAAACTAGTAACCCTATTCCCTGCCCACCTTATCGTTTAGCAAGTAGCCCGGATGGAATAAAATACAATCCGGGAAGGTTGATGGCTGCTTCCCGGATTTCGCTTCGCTACATCCGTGCTACGTACTAGGCATTTTTAATGTTCAAATGGACTCAAAATTGTTGCACCATCAGGCAGATTAAAGTCTGAAGCCTTTTTGTTAATGTAACCTAGTATTGCGAACGATTGTCTGAAGAATGCAACGAAAATAGCTTGTTTCCTACATTCAGAAACCACATATCGATAAAAGAATTGATTATATAGATTTGTATTACAGCGTTCTAGTGTTGGAATATTACTTACTAGACTCGCAATCTCTTTTGGTAGTTCGCCATGTTCTATTTGTAGATTAGAAAACCATAATAAAGCAACGCCCGATTTTTTTGGTAGTATTTCCTCAGTATGCTTATAGTAGAGAGCAAGAAATAGTTTTCTACCAAAATTAGTTACTGCTTTATTCACTAATGGGCCTTTAAGACTAAGCGCAGGTATATCAGCTGAGCTCTTTCCTTCAGGAATTGCAATATTGTATTTTTTAGCAGCATTTCGCTTTTGGCGAATGGTAGGTTGCATTTCAACTAAGATTTCAGGGTAGTTATGTGCAACAGCTCTAATTCTTTCTTGTGCTTCTTTTAAGCCTTCAGGAGTATTTGCATCTGGATATGCTCGAGAAAGCATAGCAACAACTTGCTCATCATGGCGCGTTTCTCTATTACATGCAATACATGCAGGAAACTCATAACCTTCAGGCCATTGGCGATTGTCAAAAAGCACTCGAGAAGGTATATGGTCAGGCTCTGTTGCTTGTGTTTCACCACCACAAAAACAACATACTGGATGCTTGCTTAAGAAAATCTTCTTTCGCTGTGATTTAGATCCCATGATGGTGATTTTACCCAACAGTGATTTAGACAGAATCTGTCTTTTTCAAGAAACATACAAATTCTATATATTCGTTTATGTAACAGTACCAAACCAGTGTATCGAGTTCAACTTGACTGCTAACATTCCTTTTTAATATCTGCTTTGGATAAAAACTCAACTTTTTATTTTTTGCTTCATCTTTCCGTTTTGGTATATTTTATAATTTAAGCATATAAAATAAAAACCACTACAAACCTACCGAGCTCATTACCACATTAACAACAGTTATAATAATACCAACAAAAATAGCAACCGCAATTAACCCCACAATAATATATTGCGAGGGTTTGCCGTATTGAAAGTCGCGCTGGTAGTTTTTATTTTTTTGTACGCCCAACATGGCAGCCATGACGCTTTTGGTTACATCCCATAGCGTGGGTGTTTTATTATCTGGGGTATTCATATTTTTTTCCCGGAACAGTCTGACAATATAATCTGGATTGTGTCATAAACTAACGCCATTACTCCAGCTCTTTTGCCATTTGAATGCCTTTTTTCTCATCGACAAAATACAATAGTACACCACCGATAATAAACAGAACAGCAACAGATAAAATTGCAGTGCGTGTGTCATCAGCTATTATTGCAACCACGCCCATTAACATCGGGCCAATAACGGCTGCGAATTTCCCCAGCATATTATAAAAGCCAAAAAATTCAGCCGATTTGGAATGGGGAATAATCCGTGCATAAAAAGAACGACTCAGTGACTGTACACCACCTTGCACCAGGCCAATGCTAACGGCGAGAATATAAAATTCTTCACTCGTCTCCATTCTTGAACCTAGAACAGTAATCACCAGATAAACACTTATTGCGAATAAAAGAACAGGCTTGGCACCCCACCTTTGCCCTAAATAACCAAACACTAATGCCGCGGGGAAACCGACAAATTGGGTAATTAAAATGGCTTTAACCAAATCGCTGGAATCCAGACCAATGGATAGACCATAAGGGATGGCCATACGAATAATGGTGTCAACACCATCAATGTAAAACCAGTAAGCGATTAGAAATAAGAATACCACTCGCAAGGAACGTATTTCTTTTGCGGTTTGCTTTATTTGTTTTAAACCTGCGGCAATATTAATCGCAGTCTTTCCCGCTGTTTTTCCTGGCTCATACACAAACAAAATAATGGGCAATGTAAAAATAAACCACCAGAGTGAAACGGCAACAAATGAAAACTGAATGGCTTCCATTTTGTTATAAAAACCAAATGTTTCAGGCCATAAACTCATTGCAACTGTTAAAGCAAACAGTAAACCACCGCCTAAATAACCGAGGGAATAACCTAAAGCAGAAACCGAGTCGAGTCTGTCTTTGCTTGTAATGTCAACGATAAGTGAATCGTAAAAAATATTGGCTCCAGCAAAACCAATGCTCGCTAATATAAATGTCGCGCTGGCAAAAAGCCATTGGCCTTCACCAATAAAAAACAAACAGCCCGTCATAACCATACCAACCAGTGCGAAGGTGATTAAGAAACGTTTTTTTGCCTGGCTGGCATCGGCAACCGCACCGAGTATGGGCGCTAGTAAAACAATCACGATACTGGAAATAGAATTGGCGGCACCAATCCGGGCGGTATTGGTTACCGCGTCAGCACCGGCACTCCAGTACGACTGAAAAAATATCGGGTAAAAAGCCGTTATCACAACGACTGCAAAAGCAGAGTTCGCCCAGTCGTAAAATGCCCATGATATAACAGGTTTGGTAAGGTATGCTTTAATAGGTGGTGCGCCTCTTTATAATTTAGCAATACTGCTCTGGTAACTTACCATTCCCGCATAGGCCGAAATAGCGGTAATATTTATTTTTCTTTTTCTATAACGTTATTAATCTCAACATAATCTGGCTTACCCGATCCTAATAACGGTAATTTTTTTATAAATCGCACTGCATGTAATATTGATAAATTACTAACACCCTGCCCTTTGGATTTTTCTAATATTAACTTTCGTGTTAAACCTTTATCTTCTGTGAATAAAACTAACTGTGCACCCTTACGCTCATCGGGCATGGCTACCACGACATGATGTTTGTCTGGCCAATTCTTTGCCAGGAATTCTTCAACCGCTGCTAACGAGATTATTTCACCGGCAATTTTTGCAAACCGTTTCACTCGACCTAAAATAGTAATAAATCCGTCTTTATCAAACTTAACAATATCACCCGTGTCATACCAACCTGCCCCCCGTTCTGATTGTGGTGGGACAATTTTATTTAAACCTGTATCCCCATTCGCATTCACACGTATTAAGTAGCCTAACATGACATTCGGGCCTTTAACGAATAAGCGTCCACCTTCTTCAACACCTGGTACTTTATCTAAATAATATTCAATACCCGGCAATAAACGGCCAACCGTTCCTTTTTTATTATCCATTGCCGTATTAGTACTTAAAGCCGGGCTGGTTTCTGTTGTACCGTAACCTTCAAATACGCGCACACCAAACTTATCACTCCATAGTTGTCGTGTTGAGTCCTGTAATTTTTCCGCTCCGGCAAATACATAGCGTAGGCTGTAAAAATCATAAGGGTGTGCAAAGCGACCGTAATTAGCCAAAAAAGTATTGGTACCGAACATAATAGTTGCACCAATGTCATAAGCGACCTCGGGGATAATCCGGTAATGTAACGGGCTCGGATACAAAAACACTTTCATACCCGATATTAATGGGATCAAAGTACCCGCTGTTAAGCCAAAGGAATGAAACAGTGGAAGCGAATTTAAAATTTTATCCTGCGCATTAAAATCCACCCGGGTACTCATTTGGATACCGTTAGCCAGCAAGTTGCTATGCGATAACACCACACCCTTTGCAACACCTTCCGAACCTGATGTAAACAAAACAACTGCGGGGGAATTTGGATCATAATCCCCCAACCTCTTTGTATAGGCGGCTTTAGGAAAAGCGGCTGTAATAATACTGGTGATTTTTTTAAAAGCCGATATTTCTTTAACCTTATCTTCGAGATAACAAATAGTCACTTGCTGGCTTAACTGGTCGACAGCAGCAGCCAGTTTAGCATAAGCAATAAAACGTTTAGATGTATACACTATTTTAATATTTGCCGTGGCACATGCATTAAGCATGGCCTTTGCGCCAGAGGAAAAATTAAGCATTGCAGGGATGCGACCATGCACATGCAAAGCAAAAAAGGTGACTAATGTATTCACCATATTAGGTAATAAAATACCCACATACTCCCCTTCGTGTGTTTGTGGTTCTAAAACATCGCCTAATAATAGTGAATGATGAATTAACTTTTGATAGGAGATAGGGGTACGTTCAATATCCTCGGCAATTATATGATTTTTACCGTGTATATTTTTTGCATCCAGAACTGCCTGGAACAAGGTACGCTTGTAATTACTGGTAGAAAAAATAACCTCATTCATAATATCGGTTAATAACTTGCCCGCAAAATAACGCCTTGCCCGGCCTCGAATAGCATCTGGTGCTTTTATTTTTCGTGGAGGTAATAATGTAAGGGTGATTTTTGGAAACCAGCGCAAGCGAACAATGCCACGCAAGCGCGAAAAAGGGGTGTACTGTGCGCCGTCAATCCGAACAGGTAGAACATCAGCATCGGAACGGTCGGCAACTAAACCGGGGCCATTGTAAATTTTCATTAGTGCGCCAGTGGTGGTTATGCGGCCTTCGGGAAAAATAACAACGTGATTATCTTCTTTTAGATATTTAATCAGTGATTTAAGTGAAAAGGGGTTGGCCGGATCCATGACAAATAATTTGACCATAGAACGAAACGGCGACATAAACCCGCGGTTCATTATGCGGGTGTGAATGGCAAAACTAATGTCGTCAGATAAAAAGCAATAGAGTAAGGCAGCATCAAGAAATGAAGTATGATTTGCCACTATCATTGTCCGTTTACTGGACTGATGAAAATAGTCCAACCCTTTTACCTCTACACGGTAAAAAAGTTTTAACAATCGCCGCAAGATTACCGCTACCACTTATTCACTCCTGAATATTTGCAGCTTAGATACTATCACCAGAACAAGGTTATAACCAGATGATTACAAAATCCTGCCTCTTTTTTACGATGCCAGTTTTACGATTCCAGTTTAATGATACCAAATTAACGATGTTGACCTGCTTTCCAGCGACGTAAGAAGTCACGCCGTTCAGGGTGGGACATAGAGCGCAAACGTTTGCGCTCGGAAGGTGTCATATTCTTTAATATTTTATGCCGACGTTGTTGACGTTCAATAACACGCCTTTTAAAACGTTCGCGTTGTTGTGGCGTCATCCGTTGCCAGCGTTCACGCAACGCCCGACGTTTTTCTATAGGTAACCCTCTAAACCAGTACATTTTATTACGAATGGCTTTTTGCTCATCCAACGGCAAATTTTTAAACCGTTGATAACGTTCACGTACACGCTGGCGTTGCTCTGGTTTCATTTTACTCCAGCGTTTGAGTCGTTTACGCGCCTGCTTTTTTCCCGCTGGGCTCATATGCTGCCAGCGTTGCACGCCTTTTAATAATTTTTGTTTTCGTTGCGGAGTTAAATCTGGCCACCTGTCTGAAAATGGCTTTAATACTTTTCGTTGTGCTGGCGTTAAATCACCCCACCTTAAATTAGATACTGAGTCACTTACAACTGAATTATTTTCTAACCCGTCACTGTCAGCAACAACCGAACTCGGTATAAATAGCAACACAGACAAGATGATACCTGTAAAAGCAAATAGATTATAAATAGTCTTACTCATTTATATACTCACTGCTATCCTGTTTATCAGTTGATGGCGATTCATTCTTAAGTTCAGGGTTGTTTTCAATGCCTAATTCATTAAGCCCTAATTCATTATTAATCCAGGCCTCATCCTGCTGTTCAAACTGCCCCAGTAATTCCAGCAATTCCATTGAAGGCTGTTCCTCACTGGCATGGCCTGTATTTGAAACTGGACTTAAACTAATCAGTAACATAATCAATACACCACTAACTTGCCTGCGGCTCGTCTTCTGCCAGCCATTGATAAAAGTCCAAATCATCATACAGTTCAATATTGTCCAGTGCGGTAATCAGTTCTAAATCATCGTTTAATACTATATCATTACTTTGCCACAAACCGGACTGTATGGAAATGCCTATAATTAAGGTTGCAGTAATCGCCGCACTGCTAACTGGCAACCAATGTTGCCACCAACGGTTAGCCTTCTTTTCCTGTTGGCTATAATGCTGGTTTAAAGCAAGCCATCTTGCTTTAAAGAGCTTATCTTTTATATCTGCGTCGAGTTGTTCAACACTGTCATCAAGACATTGCTGACTATGCTTTAACAAGCTATCGTTGTTTTGATTGCCTTTAGTCGCCATAATGCTCACCTAACTGGTTTCTTAATTCATGTACCGCCCGAGAGTAATGTGTTTTTACACTGCCTTCGGAAATACTCATCGCGGCAGCGGTTTGCTTTGTATCCAGCCCTTCCCAACAACGTAATAAAAAGGTCTGTTGCTGTCTTCCTGGTAATTGATTCAATGCGCTCATTAGCTGAACCATTGCCTTGTCATTCTGGTTTTGATCGACTGTTGGGTTTGCTCTAACATTAACCGCCTGTTGCATTGCCTGCGCTTCCCAGTCTTGCTCAATATCTGAATCAGCCGAGCCATTACCTGAAAACCATTGTCTGAATTTGTTTCTTACCAACTGGCGACGATACCAGTCGCGAATTGTATTCTGAACAATACGATGAAATAAGGGTGGCCATTCAGTGTATTGCCGCTGTGAATATTTATTAACAAGCGTTATCATCGCGTCTTGCACAATGTCCAGTGCATCCTCTTTATTGCTTGTTGCAATATAAGCCATACGATAAGCTCGCTGCTCTACACTCGCCAGAAAGGCATCGAGGGTTTGACCATCACTATCCTTAGCGGCATTCTCATTCCCCTGATATGGCTGCGTTTTACTATTAAGCATGGTTGACTATCATAACGATTACTTTAAATAGCGGATAGTACTTTATCAGAACAACAACCATTTAAGTGATTACTCAGCCTTAATTTTCACTTAAGGCCGAGTATCGCTTTGACTACCTGTGGCGATCAATTCGAACATGTGCACGATGACCTTTTCTGTCAAGGCGACGGTTAATACGATCACCTCGACGATCCAGACGAGCATTAACTCTGTCACCCCGTTTATCCAGACGTCGCTCAATACGATCACCCCGTTTATCCAAACGGTGAGCTAAACGATCATTACCACGCTCGGCAGCACGATCGGCTCGACGATCCAGACGATCATTAATACGTTCGCCACGACGATCTAATCGTGCATCGATTCGGTCACCACGGTTATCCAGACGCTGATCAATACGGTCGCCGCGATTATCAAAACGATTTTCTACTCGCTGACCAACTTCATCTGCATACACCGCACTCGAGAATAATAAAATTGAACTTGAAATAATAAGTAATGTTTTCATTTTCTTTTCCTTGTTGTTTATTTGTATTACTAATAACAACGCAGGGCAAGGCGTTTGGTTGACAAGCAAGGGAGATTTTTTAAGTTATTGATTAACCATAAAAAAAGGAGCTAAACGCTCCTTTTTTTGATATTTTATAGGGAGAATTAATGCTCCCGAGTTGCAAAGAAGCGTACATCCGGCCAACGTTCAATAGTTAAATCAAGGTTAACTCGAGTAGGTGCTAAATAGGTCAGGCTTTGCGAAGCATCCAGTGCCAGATTATCTGCTGCTTTCTTTTTAAAGTCATCCAGCATTTTTGCATCGCCACATTCAACCCAGCGAGCAACGGACACATTGACAGCTTCAAATATGCAGTCCACTCGGTATTCACTTTTTAAACGTGCGGCAACCACTTCAAATTGCAATACACCGACTGCGCCAACGATGACGTCATTATTGTTTAATGGCCGAAAGACTTGCGTTGCTCCTTCTTCACTGAGTTGGTCTAAGCCTTTTTGCAACTGTTTTAATTTAAGAGGATCTTTTAAACGCACTCGGCGGAATAACTCCGGTGCAAAATTAGGAATACCGGTAAATTTTAAATTTTCGCCCTGCGTAAAGGTATCGCCAATCTGAATAGAACCGTGATTATGCAAACCTATAATATCACCCGAATACGCTTGTTCAACATGTTCACGTTCACTGGCCATAAAAGTAATCGCATTACCTACTTTAACGTCTTTATTGATACGAACATGACGCATCTTCATCCCCTTTTCATAAGTGCCCGAGCAAATGCGTAAAAAAGCAATTCTGTCACGGTGAGATGGGTCCATGTTTGCCTGTATCTTAAATACAAAACCGGAAAAATTTGCTTCATCTGGTTGCACTAAGCGTTCTTTAGTTTCACGGGCTAACGGTGCAGGCGCTTCATCCGAAAAATATTCTAATAATTCATCAATACCAAAGTTATTAATCGCCGAGCCAAAAAAGACCGGGGTTTGTTTACCGGATAATAAAGCGTCTTTATCAAAAGTATGGCTGGCACCCTGCACCAGTTCAATTTCTTCGCGCAACTCGGCAGCCATATCATCACCGAGGACTTCATCAAGCCGTGGGTTATCAAGACCTTCGATGACTTCACCGACATTAATCTTTCCGCCATGGGTGGCGCTAAATAAATGCACGCTGTCTTTATATAAATGGTAAACCCCTTTAAAGCGTTTACCCATGCCGATTGGCCAGGTGATGGGCGCACATTGAATTTTTAATACGCTTTCAACTTCGTCCAGTAGGTCGATGGGGTCACGACCTTCCCTGTCCAGCTTGTTGATAAAAGTTAAAATAGGTGTATCGCGTAAGCGGCAAACTTCCATTAATTTAACCGTACGTTCTTCAACGCCTTTGGCCACATCAATCACCATTAGGGCAGAATCCACTGCGGTTAAAACTCGATAAGTATCTTCAGAAAAGTCTTCGTGACCGGGGGTGTCTAATAAATTAATAATCTTGTCACGGTAGGGAAATTGCATTACTGCAGATGAAACGGATATACCCCGTTCCTTTTCCATTTCCATCCAGTCAGAAGTAGCATGCCTATCCGCCTTGCGGCCTTTAACTGTTCCAGCAGACTGAATTGCACCACCATACAACAATAGCTTTTCAGTTAAGGTTGTTTTACCTGCATCGGGGTGGGAAATAATCGCAAAGGTGCGGCGGCGGAGCCTTTCTTGAATAAAGTCTGACATACTGAAATAAATATTCTATCTGGTTTGACGTAAAAGATGTATTTTACACGATGACGGCTTATTTTGCTGAATATTTAAGTATCGAAAGTAAGATCCAGCGCCATAATCAGCGCATCTTCCCGACCATCTTTAGCGGGATAATACGCTTTGCGGGTACCGACTTCATTAAAACCGTATTTATGATACAACTGTACTGCCGACACATTTGAGGGGCGCACTTCAAGTAACAGGACTTCGGCACGGTGATCTTTCGCTAAATCAATCAAATGCTCGAGTAATAATTTACCAATACCCAGCCCTTGAAAATCTTTGTGTACGCAAAGAGTGAGGATATGTGCTTCTCCTGCTGCTGCAGACAACACACAATACGCCTGTATTTGATAATTCTGTATATATGCCCAGCACGAATAACCGACCTGAATACAGTCTGCAAAGATGGACTTTGTCCATGGATAATCATACAGACTCAGTTCAATTTCCATTATTTCATCAATGTCGCTCATCCGCATTGGCGAAAATCCGTTTCTATTACTGTCTAAAACTGCACTCATACCCTTTAATGCCTTTTGTTATAAAACAGCTGTTGCAGAAACTGTTTTTTTCGCCAGCAATAAGTCTTGCCATGCTTTTGCTTTATCGGCCGGCATGTTTAATAAATAAGCCGGATGATAGGTAACCACCACCGGTATGTTAACACCTTCCAGGTTATGCACCTTCTGGCGCAACCTTGCCATAGTGGAATGTGTTTTGAGTAGGCGTTGAGCAGCACTTTGGCCAACGACCAGGATTAGTTTTGGTTTAATCAACTCAATTTGCTGTTGCAAATACTGAAAGCAAGTTTCTGATTCACCGGCTTCAGGTTCACGATTATTTGGCGGTATACACTTTAACGTATTAGCAATATAAACTTGCTGGCGCGTTAAGCCAATGGCTTTTAACATGGCTGTTAATAAGTTACCACTTTGATCACTAAAGACATTACCTTGTATGTCATCAGACTCACTGGGCTTGTCACCTATAATAAGCCAGTCTGCATTCTGGTTGCCAGAACCAAAAACAGCGTGTGTGCGCGTTGCATGCAGAACACATTGCTGGCAGGTTGAAACCATCTGCCGTAAACCATTCCAGTCGGTTGGTATTTCTGGCGCTGTCGGTTCCGGAATTATGTTAGCAGCTTCTTTGATTTTGATTTCTGTAGCCGATTGTAAATCGGCTGGTTCAGATGTATCGTCCAATTTCGACGCAGTCATTTTAATATCAGCAGAAACACTCTTGACAGCAAGCGGTTCAGTTTCACCACGTGGCACCCACACATCAATACCCATTGCTTCTAAGCAGGCATGTTGTGTGGGATTAAGTGATTTCATTCTTTTAATATATACCCATTACTGAGAATTACACATCGGCTGCTTGCGGATGTGCCCGTTTGCCTGGTTCCATAATTTTATTTAAAGCATTGATATAGGCTTTTGCCGAGGCAATAACAATGTCCGTATCAGCACCCTGGCCATTCACTATACGTCCCCCGCGTTCCAGCCGCACGGTAACTTCGCCTTGCGCATCGGTACCACTGGTAATATTGTTAACTGAATACAGTAATAATTCAGTGCCGCTATTAACAACCGACTCAAGCGCCTTAAACACGGCATCCACTGGGCCGCCGCCAGTTGAATGAGCCAGAACTTCCTTACCATCAAACATCAAGGTCAATTCGGCATGGGGTTTTTCCCCCGTTTCCGAACAAACTTTCATTGACACCAGACACAAGCGTTCATTTTCAGTTTCCAGGTTTGCTTCTGTAACAAGCGCCTGTAAATCATCATCAAAAATCTCATGCTTCTTGTCCGCTAAATCTTTAAAGCTTGAGAAGGCGGTATTTAATTCATCTTCCGATTTAAACTCCACACCTAATTCAGCCAAACGAGTTTTAAATGCGTTACGACCGGAATGTTTACCTAATACCATTCGGTTGGTGGTTAAACCCACGTCTTCAGCTCGCATGATTTCGTAAGTCTCGCGATTTTTTAATACACCATCCTGGTGAATACCGGACTCGTGGGCAAATGCATTGGCGCCCACAATGGCTTTATTCGGTTGCACAGCAAAACCGGTAATACCCGACACCAAACGCGAGCAGTTCATAATTTGTGTGCTATCAATGTGGTTTACATTGCTCGTGAATAAATCTTTACGGGTTCGCACCGCCATCACCACTTCTTCTAAAGATGCATTACCGGCACGTTCACCCAAACCATTGATGGTACATTCCACCTGACGCGCCCCATTCATTACTGCTGACAAAGAATTAGCCACGGCCAAACCTAAATCATTATGGCAATGCACCGAGAAAATAGCTTTATCAGAATTGGCGACTTTTTCACGTAAATTGTAAATTAGTTTACCGAATTGTTCAGGCAAATTGTAGCCAACGGTATCTGGAATATTTACGGTGGTTGCACCGGCATCGATCACCGCATCTAACACCCGACATAAAAAGTCTAAATCGGAACGCCCTGCATCTTCAGGTGAAAATTCCACATCATCGGTAAACTGACGCGCTAACTTAACCGCTTTCACCGCTTGTTCAATAACTTGATCGGGTTCCATACGCAATTTTTGCTGCATATGAATAGGTGAGGTTGCGATAAAGGTATGAATACGCCCTGCATTGGCATTTTTTAATGCCTCACCGACACGCTGAATATCTTTGTCCAATGCTCGCGCTAAACCACATACCCTGCTGTCTTTAATGGTATTAGCAACCGCCTGAACAGACTCGAAATCGCCTTGCGATGCGATGGGAAAACCGGCTTCAATCACATCGACATGCATTTTCTCTAACGCTTTGGCAATACGCACCTTTTCATCCAATGTCATGGATGCGCCAGGGCTTTGCTCGCCATCGCGCAAGGTGGTATCAAAAATAATAATTGAATCTGAATTTGACATGGGTTTGTTTCCTCTTAAAAGCCATTATACATGGCTCAATGCCCATCCTTAAACGTATTATAAGGATAATTTAACTCATTTTAGTGGGTTTTTGCGTCGCCATTTGACGCTGTCAGCTTGATATTTTGCCCTACAGGGCAAGGAGGCTGAGGCTTAAGAGAAGTAGCGCAACAGAAACAGACGCCACGAACACGGGCGTGTAAGCTAATGGGAATTTTGCCGCTGTTTCTTTAGTAAACATGATTTAACTATAATCTGTATTATTGGATTTGCCAAGTTTTTTAGACAATAAAGTTGGTCTATTATGTTTATTTATTAGAGCCTTTCTGGCTAGTATCTTCTTGATTAGCACCTTCTTCAGTCGCCTGAGCAGAAAGCTTACGTGCTTTGCTGCGCTGCGCACGACGCTTTCTTAATTCCATTAGAGTCAGAATAGGGCCCGATAAGGCATAACCAAAGAAAACCGTGAATAAAACAATCGGTGGATCATACGTTACCAGAACAATTACTAATACAAATACCAGTATAGTAATAAAAGGCACTTTACCGCGCAGGTCAATCCCTTTAAAACTGTGGTAGCGGAAATTACTCACCATTAATAAGCCAACCCCTGCGGTAAGAATGAGAGAAGCAATATTCATTGCTCGACCGGGTTCAATATAGTCATGCCCAACCCAGACCAGGCCAGCAATAATTGCCGCGGCTGCCGGGCTGGCCAGCCCCTGAAAGTAGCGTTTGTCGGCGGTACCCACCTGTGTATTAAAACGAGCCAGCCGCAATGCTGCACTGGCTGTATAAATAAAAGCAGCTAACCAGCCCAGTTTACCAAGATCACTGAGCGCCCATTGATACATTACTAAAGAGGGGGCTATGCCAAACGAAGCCAAATCTGCAAGGCTGTCATATTGTGCGCCAAAGTCACTTTGGGTATTGGTCATGCGTGCAACCCGACCGTCTAAACCATCTAGAATCATTGCTATAAAAATCGCAATGGCTGCCGCTTCGAAGCGATCTTGCATGGCTGCCACAATGGCATAGTAACCCGCAAACAAAGCGGCAGTGGTAAAAAGATTAGGCAGTAAATAAATTCCGCGACGTCTTTTTGCTTTTATTGTTTGACCATCCGTCGTTTTATCTTTATTTGTCATGCTTTTAGTTTACCTTAAGAACGCGGCCAATGCGCAATAATATCCTTACCGGCAACCACTCGGTCTCCCTGTTTTACATCAATGGGACTGTTTTCAGGAAGGTATATAACAACTTTGGAACCAAACGGCAGAAAGCCGCATTTTTTACCCTGCCCTACGCGCTCGCCAGCTGCGTAATAACACATAATTTGCCCGCTACGACTCGCATAAATTTCCATGACCACATCATCATCTTCATCGGTTTTAATCCAGACGGCTCTCGCCTTGCCTTTATTCTCACCCTTTGCCTGCATCCAGAAATTAACAATTTTACCTTCTGTCACACTGCGTAAAATGTATGGATCGGTAAGTGCCATCTCTAACTCTATACAAATAGCTTCACGTTCAAGGTAAGGATCAGTCACTTTCTTTACCGATTTCACCACCGAGTCAACTGGGCTTAATACGCCAAGCGGATCGGATGATAGAGCATTGTGCGAATCACGAAATAAATATGCCAATATAATGGCGAACACCCAAAATAAAAGTGCGTATAAAGGAAAGTTGTATTGCAGCAACGCTGCAACAGCCACAGCAGGAAAAATATACCGAAATGATTCGCGAGCAATCATAAAAACCAACAATAATTAAATTAAATTAAACATCATAAGTGTCAGCAAAAAAATAAAGAAACTATCACTAAACAAAACATCATAAGTGTCAGTAAAAAGATAAAGAAACTGTCACTAAACAAAACATCATAAGTGTCAGTAAAAAGATAAAGAAACTGTCACTAAAAAAGCCGGACGATAAGTCCAGCCTTTCAGCTTACAAAAAATATACAAAGCTTTCACGGATAGTGAGAAGTTAAAGTGCAAGGCAAAAATTAATGAAGAAGCGGAGTTGGCGCGTAGCCAATGAGCATTCTGAATTAATTTTTAACGCCGCAATCTAACCTCTCGCTATTCGTGAATTAATTTTTGTCTTTATCAACTAACGCATTCGCTGTAATCCACGGCATCATACTGCGCAACTTACCACCCACAACTTCGATAGGGTGTGCCGCATTGTTACGGCGACGTGCTGTCATCTCAGGATAATTAGATGCGCCTTCTAAAATAAAGCGTTTTGCATATTCACCATTTTGAATATTGGTTAAGGCTTCTTTCATCGCTCGTCGACTTTCAGCATTAATGACTTTATCGCCCGTTACATACTCACCGTACTCTGCATTATTAGAGATAGAGTAATTCATGTTTGCGATACCGCCTTCATACATTAAATCAACGATTAATTTTAGTTCATGCAGACATTCAAAATAAGCCATCTCTGGCGCATAACCGGCTTCGGTTAATGTTTCAAAACCAGCTTTAACTAGCTCAACTGCACCGCCACATAAAACAGCTTGTTCACCGAATAAATCGGTTTCGGTTTCATCTTTAAAGGTTGTTTCGATAATACCGGTACGACCACCACCAATAGCTGAAGCATATGATAAAGCGGTGTCTTTTGCTTTACCGGAAGCATCCTGGAATATAGCGATTAAGTCCGGGATACCGCCACCTTTAGTAAACTCGTTACGCACAGTGTGTCCCGGTGCTTTAGGTGCAATCATAATCACGTCTAAATCTTCACGTGGCACAACCTGGTTATAATGAATCGCAAAACCATGAGCAAAAGCTAAGGTTGCACCTTTTTTAAGGTTAGGTGCGATTTCATCTTTATATAATATAGACTGAAATTCGTCTGGCGTTAATACCATAACAATATCGGCATCTTTAACGGCATCGGCTGTACTTTTTACTGTTAAACCGGCTTGCTTCGCTTTTGCAGCAGAAGCAGAGCCTTTGCGCAATGCAACAGTCACGTTTACGCCAGAATCTTTTAAATTATTAGCATGTGCATGGCCTTGCGAGCCATAACCAATAATTGCTACGTTTAAACCTTTGATGATTGATAAATCACAATCTTTGTCGTAATAAATATTCATTGTTTTACCCTTAATATTTTGTCCTTTCGGATACCTTAAACTAATTTTAAATTTTTAAATCTGTAATGCTTGCTTGCCACGCGCAATACCTGTTGCACCTGAACGAACCGTTTCAATAATCAGGACATTATTGAGCGCTTTTAAAAACGAATCCAGTTTTTCACCTTCACCGGTTAATTCAACGGTAAAAATATTATCGGACACATCGATGATTCGACCTTTGAATATATCGGCTAAACGCTGCAACTCATCACGACTGGCAGCTTTTTTTGCATCCACTTTAACCATCATCAATTCACGTTCAATATGCGCGCCTTCGGTAATATCGGCTACTTTGACCACATCAACCAGCTTGTTTAGTTGCTTGTTGATTTGTTCAATAATATTTTCAGAACCGGAAGTGACTATTGTCATACGTGACAACGATGTATCTTCTGTTACCGCCACAGTGAGTGATTCAATATTATAACCACGCGCTGAAAACAAACCCGCCACACGAGACAGGGCACCCGCTTCATTTTCAATTAAAATCGAAATTATATGTCGCACGTCAACAACCTCTACGCCAATTCTCTATCAGAAGACTGAGCCGGAATACACTCGGCCTGTAAATGCATTTCATGATGCCCTTTGCCCGCCGCAATCATCGGATAAACATTTTCAGTCTGATCGGTAACAAAATCCATAAACACCAGCTTGTCTTTCATTGCAAAGGCTTCGGTTAACGCAGCATTTACATCAGCAGGCTTGTCAATCTGCATACCCACATGGCCGTAGCTTTCGGCCAGTTTTACAAAGTCCGGCAGTGCTTTTAAATAAGATTGCGAGTAACGACTTTCATAGAAAAATTCCTGCCACTGACGAACCATGCCCATATAACGATTATTCAACATAATAATTTTAACTGGCAAATTATATTGCAACGCAGTTGATAATTCCTGAATGCACATCTGAATACTGGCTTCACCTGTAATACAGGCAACCACGGCATCTTTATGCGCCAACTGCACACCCAATGCTGCAGGCAAACCAAAACCCATCGTGCCTAGACCACCTGAATTTATCCAGCGACGAGGTTTATCAAACGGATAGAATTGCGCGGCAAACATCTGATGCTGGCCTACATCAGAAGTAATAAACGCATCACCGTTAGTCACTTTATGTAATTCTTCAACCACAAATTGCGGTTTAATCAGTGCACTGTTTCTGTCATAACGTAAACAATTACCGCTCGCCCAGGTATTAATTTGTTTCCACCATGTTTCTAATGCTTTTGCATCCGGTTTGGTTTTACTGAGTTTAAGCTCTTTACTCATATCAACCAGAACATGTTTTACATCACCCACAATCGGCACATCGACCTGAACATTTTTTGCAATTGACGATGGGTCAATATCGATATGAATAATTTTTGCGTGTGGGCAGAATTTTTCTAACTCGCCTGTCACACGATCATCAAAACGTGCGCCAATGGCAATCAGTGTGTCACAGTCATGCATGGCCATATTGGCTTCATAAGTACCATGCATACCCAACATACCCACAGATTCTTTACCAGAAGCCGGATAAGCACCCAGCCCCATTAACGTTTGGGTAATCGGAAAGCCCAGTTGTTGGGTAAAGGCGATGAGCTCTTCGCTGGCATTACTTAAAACAACACCGCCGCCACTATAAATCATTGGGCGCTTTGCCGCTAAAATAAGCTCAACCGCTTTTTTAATTTGTCGTTGATTACCCTGCACCGTCGGATTGTAAGAACGAATGCTAACCTCTTTAGGATATTCGTAATCAACCTTAATACTCGGATCGGTAATATCTTTTGGTATATCGACAACAACCGGGCCTGGTCTGCCCGTTGTCGCAATATGGAATGCTTTCTTCATGGTTTCAGCAATGTCTTCTACTCGCTTCACCAGAAAATTATGCTTTACACAGGGGCGACTGATACCCACCGAGTCCACTTCCTGGAAGGCATCACTGCCAATAAAAGCAGAGGTCACCTGACCAGTAATAACAACTAAAGGAATGGAGTCTAAATGCGCAGTGGCAATACCGGTAATGGCATTCGTTGCACCCGGACCCGAGGTGACCAGCACAACACCCGGCTTTCCGGTTGAACGTGCATAACCATCTGCGGCATGCGTTGCGCCCTGTTCATGGCGAACAAGAATGTGTTCAACATCAGACTGATTGTATATCGCATCATAGATATGCAGCACGGCACCACCGGGGTACCCAAATACATATTCAACGCCCTCATCTTTGAGCGACTGAATAACAATCTCACCACCACTGAGTTTCACTATTACATCACCTTCGTTATCTAAATAAACTATTAAACTTACGCTAAACCAGCAAGCCCCTAATTGACAACGATAAAAAAACGCCCTGCAGGGCGAACAAAACATCGACGTCAGATTGATTGGATCATTGTTTGTATAAAATACAGCTTGGATAAAAACAGATTTATGCCAAACTAGGGTAAACCCGAGAGAACTCGGTTTACACAAGCACTCTATTATAATTCAGAATACACGAACTGGCCAAGTAAATGCTTATAAATACAGGAAAAAATTAGAAAATGTCCCTAAAAGTCTGACAAGTTTTAAGGTTTTTTAATACAAATGGCCACTTCCGTGCTAAATTTAATAATAATTAAAGCAAACTTGCCAAGTAAATAATTTACTTTCGCCGCTTAGCTTGCCATACTCCACGAAATAAAACTGGAATGAATCGGATGAAATTCAAAACCTTAGCAGCACTTGTACTCCTTCTGTCGCCTATTTCGGCTTTTTCTGGCATGTATAAATATCAGGACGAAAGTGGAACCTGGGTTTACTCACAGCAACCGCCTGCTACAGGTGAATATGAAACAATCCGTGGGCCAAAAGAAACACGCAGCTCAAAATTGCCTAAAGAAGCACGTGAGGAAAAAATAAAAAAAGCCAGAAAAGCCATTCTCGGTGACCCTGCAGAAAAAACGAAAAAAGATAAGGTTGCCAAAGAAACGGCTAAAAATGCTGATAAACGCACAAAAGCATGCGCACAGTCCAAAAAGGCACTGGAATCCTTACAGGTTTACCGCCGCTTTCTCGATAAAGACGGCAATGCAACCATCATGGATAATGATGTCCGCGCAAAACGTATTAAAAACGCCAAAATAAATATCCAACAGTTCTGCGACTAAAGCTTGTTTAAGATGCCTTACTTGAAAATACAGACAAATCAGAATATTGACCAACCTGGCGAGCAGACTCTACTTCGAGAGGCATCAACACTTGTTGCCACCGAACTCGGAAAACCCGAAAACTATGTCATGGTTAATATTGAGCCCAGCCGCCCCATGCTTTTCGCTGGAACCGATGCAGCCACCGCCTATCTGGAGCTTAAAAGCATTGGCTTAGCCGAATCACAAACCAAAAGCCTTTCGGCTGCACTTTGCAACTTAATCCATGACAAACTCAATATTCCAACTGAACGTATTTATATTGAGTTTGCCAATGCTCCCCGCAGTATGTGGGGCTGGAATAAAAGCACTTTTTAAAGGCTTATTAAAGAAAGTTGTCTTATCACCGGCACCGGATGCCTGTGATAACACACCCCGCTGATGGGATGCATTACTAAGCACTACAATATAATATCAAGCCTGCCGAGCCGGTTACCAGGAAAAAGCAATTCCAGTAATAAAGCTATACCCCAAGCCTTAAAAATCGTTAAAATACCGCTTATATTTTTAACCGAAAAGTAGTTGTTATTATGCGCGTATCTCAAATTTTATTAGCCACCGTGAAAGAAGTGCCTTCTGATGCCGAAGTTGTCAGCCACAAACTGATGATTCGGGCAGGCATGATCCGAAAGCTTTCTGCCGGGCTGTATAGCTGGTTACCCCTGGGTTTGCGGGTGCTGCGCAAGATTGAAAATATTGTCCGCGAAGAAATGAATCGCGTCGGTGCGCAGGAATTACTAATGCCAACCGTGCAACCGGCCGAATTATGGAAGGAATCAACCCGCTGGGAGCAATATGGCCCTGAACTGTTGCGAATGACTGACCGGCATCAACGTGAATTTTGTTTTGGCCCGACACACGAAGAAGTTATTACCGATATTTTCAGAAAAGAAGTGCGTAGTTATAAACAACTCCCTATCAGCTTTTACCAGATACAAACAAAATTTCGTGATGAAATTCGCCCACGCTTTGGGGTAATGCGGTCACGTGAATTTATAATGAAAGATGCCTACTCTTTTCATATTGACCATGCGTCTTTAGATAAAACCTACCAGCTTATGCATCAAGCCTACTGCAATATTTTTGATCGTATCGGTTTAAACTACCGCCCAGTCAGTGCTGATGCGGGTTCCATTGGTGGAAACCTGTCCCATGAATTTCATGTGCTGGCCGAATCAGGCGAAGATGCCATTGCGTTTAGTGACCAGAGTGATTTTGCCGCTAATATTGAACTGGCTGAAGCAATCGCCCCGGAATACAAACACGCCGAAGCCACTCAGGCATTAAAAAAAGTGGATACACCTGATCAGCACAGTATCGAAGAAGTCAGTGCATTCTTAAACGTTGCAGCATCACAATGCATAAAAACCTTACTCATCGAGGGCAGTGATGACAGTATTATTGCTTTAGTAGTGCGCGGTGACCATGAAATTAATGAAATCAAAGCAGAGAAAATAGAAGCTGCCGCTTCACCTTTCACACTGGCCAGTGCCGAAAAAATTAGAACGGTCGTTAACTGCGATGCCGGTTCAATCGGGCCAGTCGGGTTAAATATTCCAGTTTATGTTGACCATGCAGCCGCAGCCATTGCTGACTTTGTCTGCGGTGCCAACGAAAATGGAAAACACTACACAGGCACAAACTGGCAGCGCGATCTGCCACTTGAAAACACGGTGGATATACGCAATGTGGTCAATGGTGACCCTAGTCCGGACGGAAAAGGAACACTCAATATTAAGCGTGGTATTGAAGTCGGGCATATTTTTCAACTCGGCAATAAATACAGCGACGCAATGAAAGCCACCGTATTAGATGATAAAGGCAAAGCCGTTACCGTTACAATGGGCTGCTATGGCATCGGCATTACCCGTATAGTTGCTGCCGCGATAGAACAAAACCATGATAACAATGGCATTATCTGGCCAGACAATATCGCACCGTTTCAGATAGCCCTTATCCCGATGAATTTACATAAATCAGAACGCGTTCAACAAGAAGCTGAAGCTCTTTATAGCAAATTAACCGAACTCGGCTATGATGTTTTACTAGACGACAGGAAAGAACGCGCCGGTGTGATGTTTGCCGATATGGAACTGATTGGCATTCCCCATCGCGTCGTCATAAGTGAGCGAGGGCTAAAGAATGACACCTTTGAATATAAAGGACGAAAAGATCAGGAATCTCAGGATATCCAGACAGCGACACTCATTGATTTCCTGAAAGAAAAGGTTGCACGCTAAAAATAGCCGAAACACAAGAATGAAACTCGCCAGTAAAAAATCAGTCATCCTTTATTTTAATATTATTTTTTTTACCTGCTTACTGTTTCTCTTTTTATCAACACATGCGACTGCAGCAACACAGGAAAAACCTGACCCTGCATTGCGGCAACTTCTTAAAGAATCGATTGCCGCAAGCGACAGTTTTAAAGATCGTTTTGACGCCGAAGTCTGGCTACTGGACATGTCCACCCGGCTATCATTAAAAATTAAAGATACGAAAAAGCGTTTAGACTTACTGCGCCACATTCATTACGAAGCAACCCGGGTAGAGCTATCACCACAAATAGTACTGGCTATCATTCAGGTAGAAAGCAATTTTGACAAATATGCCATCTCCACAGCCGGCGCAAGAGGCCTTATGCAAATCATGCCTTTCTGGCTAAAAGAAATTGGTAAGGAGGATGACAACTTATTTCATATAAGAACAAACCTTCGCTTCGGCTGCACTATACTTCGCTATTATTTAGATAAAGAAAAGGGCAACATTACCCGGGCACTCGCACGTTATAATGGCAGCTTAGGAAGTTATCGCTATACAACAAAAGTTTTCAGGGCGTTGGATAACCGTTGGAGTCTGAGATAGCGCTTAACGCACTTCAAACACTGCATAATCGCTAACAGGTAACAGCTGTATTTCAATATTATCTACCTTAGCCATCACTGGCCCAAGCCAGAGCCATTGCAGCATGGATTCAACGTTTTCAATAGACCCACAACACTCTACTTGCACTCGCCCATCGGGTAAGTTCTTAACATATCCCGTTAAATTAAGCCGGGTAGCTTGCTGCTGAGTGCTTATTCGGTAGCAAACACCCTGCACCCGACCTGAAATTATAAATTGCTTACAAATGCACATTTAAAAAATAATTTTAACGGCCGTGCCCGCATGCAGATTTTTTTCATTACTTGAAAATTCAACTACCAGAAGAAGTTGTTCTGCCGCATTCACATCAGCATATTCAATCGCGACAATTTTTGCTGAATAACTTTGCTTGTTGTTTACAACCCGTACAGTGTCACCAATATCAACCAATGCACTTTGCGACTGGCTTAAAGCTGCACTTGCTAAATATTTTTCGCTAGATGCAAGAGTAATCAAGGTGTCATACGATTGCAGCTTAATAATGGCCTTACCCACTTCAACTGAACGGCGCAGAATAATGCTATCGAAGGGAGCCCGCAGGGATGTGTATTCCAGCTCAACCTGTGCTTTTACATATTTGGATTTAGCCAGTTCCAATTTTGATTTTGCAATAACTTCATTGTTCTTCGCCACCTGTAAATCATGATCAGACAAAACAGTACGGTCATACAGTTCCTGCGCACGTGCTAGTTCACGCTTTGTTTCTTCATAACTTGCCTGAAGACCCGCCACATTTGCTTTTGCCTGACGCAAGTTTGCCCGAACAATGCGCTTATCCAGTTCAACAAGCACCTGGCCTTTTTTTACTTTTTGCCCGGTATTTACCCATACTTTACTTACAATACCTTCAACCGGAATAGTTAAATCAACACGCTGTGCCCAGTCCACAACGGCTGTAAGTTCTTCTTTAGCATACGCCGGGTTCAGGATGAATAAAAATGCCAGACCAGTCAGGCCAATACTATTTAAGAAATATCTCATTATTCATTAACCTCGCTATTTTTCCCTGCTGCTTCTTTATCTTTTATAATTTCAGCCACTGATTGCCCCACTTCCATTTCCAGTTTTGTCAGCACTATAACCATATCGTATTGTGTTTTCAGAAAATCACGCTCTGCTTCAGATACCCTGACCATCGCATCACCCAGATCTGTTTTCACTTCCAGCTCATATAAGGCACGACTTCGGTCAAGATAAAGTTCACGATAATTTGTTAAGGCTTGCATTTGTTGCAGTTTGCCTTTTAATGCATCAAATTCAAGCCACAAATCCAGAATAGATGTTTCAACTTTATTTTTCAAAAGTGCGAGCTCTGCTTTAATCTGGTGTACAGAATGAAGTGCTTTTGCGGTTTCCACATCAGTTTTATTACCGGTAAAAATTGGAACACGTAAAACAATACCCAACTGGTACTCGTCACGACTTCTTATATTGCGGGTATAGGCAAAGTTTGCAGCCTCCAGACTAACAACCGGGCTACCCGTTGTACCTGCCAACTGAACTTTGGCCTCTGCTGCATCCAGATTTGACATTAAAATATTTAGCTTAAGATTTTTCTGAAATGCAATTTTATTCAGCACCTCAACATCAGGTAATTTTATTTTAAGATCAGGCAATTTAGGTTTAGAAATTGTAGTCACAAGCTCACCAGAGCGCCCCATTGCCGTTGCCAGTTTTGCTCGCGTTAAACGCTGGTTATTCTGGCTTTTAATTCGCAGATAACGGGCTTGCTGATACGCCACATTTTTTTCCATTACCTGAATATCCGACACCTGTCCGACTTCAAGCTGGTCACGAAGCTTGTCCAGACTCACAAATTCTGTTGCCATTTCTTCGTTATAACGATAAAAACGCATATCAGCCAGAATCACATTAAAGAATTTATCCATAATATCAAGCCTACGTTCAAGGATCACACGGCGCCTGTTTAACTCCTCCGCTCTTATTCTAAAATCTGCTGAACGTAATGCATGCTCATCTCGACCAAAGTCATATAAAGTTTTGCTTAAAACAAAACCAGCACGGTGATCACCCTTCCCCTGATTTTCAGCCAACGATGAAGGTTGAACATAGCCTAGCCGACCTTCCAGATAAATATCCAGATCAGTTTCAATTTCAACTTCGCGCCTGAGTGTTTTTTCTTTTTGAACCCTCAGGTCAGCATTTACTAATAATGCATGCGGCTCATGTGAAAAACTTAAAGCGTCATTAAGTGTCAACGGGTCGGGAATGAGCTTAAGCTGTTTCATCTCACCGGCATGAGCTAGCGAAAAGCTAACCAGACCCCACAATAAAAATTTAAACAGTAAACTCATAAATTATTACAACATTATCTGGGCTTATTACGTTGACTGCGTTTATAACGGGTAAATGACATTTTATTGTAAATCTTATTCTTGACAAATTCCCCCATTAATAAAAACTCGTCAACACCGGATGGCTTCCCTGTATAGCGAAAAACCCGCCTTCCATCTAAATCAAAAAAGGCAAGAACCGGTGTTGCCCTTACACGATGTTCTTTAAAAGCAAAGTCTTTCTGACGCATGCTCTTGCCTTGCATATTTTTAATTTCCAGATCACCTTCAATATCCATCGGAAAGTTTAAAAAGTTTGTTCTGAAATATTCCTGCACAATTTTTTGATTCAGTATGTTTTTTTTCACATAATGGCAGAATGGACATTCATCCTGTTCAAAAAAAATAAAAATACCGTGCTTTCCCTGTTCTTTGGCTGTCGTAAGTTCTTCCTGCAAGTCACCCCAGCTTTCATTAAAAAAGAATTTATAAGGATCACGCGGTACCGATTCATTGCTATCACTTGCCGCATAGGCCAAACTCGCTAACCCGGTAAGCCAGACGCAAAAGATGCCTGTAAGTAATTGGCGCTTTTTCATGACATACCTCTAATAGTTATTTTAAATATAAATTAAGAAGCCTCTGATTAATTCTGCACTCGATACT
Source organism: Gammaproteobacteria bacterium (assembly GCA_003232015.1). Next base: position 797 of record QIKU01000265.1, on the reverse strand, counting down.
TTTATTGATGAATTAATCAGAGGCTCCTTAAATACTAATGAGTGCATTATAACAGAGATTAAAAAATCTATACGAGGTTTGCGTGGATAGCGAAGTGTCCCATTCAGTTATTCGTCTGAAACCATACCTTCTAACTATTACAGACCACACCCCACTGTTGTCTAACCCAGTGACTTTCTTATAGACCATCAATCTTTCTGTTTGTTCAGCTAGCCGCTTCAGAGTTTTCAAAGATACTAAAGTTATATGTTAAAACCGCACCGCTTAACACGATAAGCCATGAAATATAAATCCAGATACAAAATAAAGGTAATACAGCAAAGGCGCCATAAATTAAGTCATAGGTCGGAAAATGATGAATATAAGTTAGAAACAAAAACTTTGCCCATTCAAATAAAATAGCGGATATAAAGCCACCGGCAAGAGCGTATCTTAATTTAACACTCGTATTCGGCACCCACTTGTAAATAATAGTAAAAGCAACCCAGACAACAAATAAGGGACTTAAATTAATAATGATTAAGTCCCATACACTCTGAGGAAAAGCATTACCCAGCGATACCAGTGATAAAAAATATGCGCTCACAGATAAGCTCAACCCCACCAGAACAGGCAAAGTCATTAAAGCCACAAAATAGAAAAATAATTTAAAAAATGTACGTTTACCGCGTTTAATATTCCATATTCGATTAATAGTTTGATCCACTGTGTTTAATGCAAAAAATGTAGTTACCAATAATGCAACTAATCCTAAAGTACGTAATTCTGAAGCCTGTTGTGCCAACATTAATAATTTA
>QIKU01000073.1 GCA_003232015.1 Gammaproteobacteria bacterium | reverse complement strand
CGGAAGTTGCTTCAGCAATAAAAACCCTGAAAAAACTTAATCTGTGGTCTCCGGACATTAAAGCGAGCGATGAGTTTCTCGATCCTTTATTCATAACCGCAGAGGATGTTCCGCGTCAGATATAATATTAAGTAAGTCTTTATACATTGTTATTTTATAGCAAGGACCGAAGTAAAATTAAAACACTGGAACCAGACATTAATAGTAGTAAAACCAATATCAGATAAGCGTTGCTGATGTGTTTCTATGGTGTCGGGTATAAGCGTATTTTCCAGTGCGCTGCGCTTTTGGCTAATTTCCAGTTCGGTATAACCATTGGCTTTTTTAAAAGCCTCATGTAGTTGTATATTAGTCTCGCGTATGGCTTTATTTGAAAAGGTAATTTTTTCTGATAAGATTAATGCACCGCCTTCATTCATTCCATTGTAAATATTTTGTAGTAGCTCCATTCTTTTGTCGGGATCTAGAAATTGCAAAGTAAAATTTAAAATAACCATTGATGCATTTTCGATGGCTATATTCTGTATGTCATTACAAACAACCTGCACGGTAGATGTTGATGCATCTTTTTTTATATTTATACGGCAATGTTCTACCATGGATTCAGAATTATCAACAGCAATAATGCTAACCTTGTCTTTATTGATATGGTGTCGTAGTGCCAGTGTTGCTGCACCTAAAGAACAGCCTAGATCATAGCACTGTGAATTATTCTGCACATATTGTTCTGCAAATAGACCAATCATGGTGATAATATTTTCATAGCCTGGCACAGAGCGCCGGATCATATCTGGAAAAACATTGGCCACTGCGTCATCAAATATAAAATCAACCAAATGCGGTTTTTTATGGGCATAGATTGTGTCAGGTTTATTTTTCATAATTTTATATTATGCATACAAAGGAAAAATTATTCTTAGCCAGTATAGGACAGATTAAATGATTAAATCATTCATATTGGTAATAACCGGTTTGCAACTTGTTCCAGAGCATAGATAGGCGCAGGTTTTTTCTGTTGCTTTTCGAGCATCTAACAAGCCTGGTAAGTTTATACTGGCATTGGGGATAGCAAATGCAAGCTGGTTGAGTTGATAGTTTTTATCACAGGCTTGTTGCCACTGTGTTAGCTCAGGATCTTTTCCACGGATAATAAGCATTGCGGGTGGCTTGAGCGTTTCATCAAGCGCAAACAGTAATGCGGCATGGGCATGGGGGATCTCAGATATCGAACGCCATGCATAGTGGAGTGTTGTTTCGGCTGCATCAATATAGCGTTGCTCACCAATAAGGTGCCCGAGTCGATTGAGTACATAGGCTGCAATGCCATTGCCCGAAGGAATGGCTTCGTCCATTAATGGTTTTGGCCTCAGGATCAGATTTTCATGATCATTCGCAGTAAAATAAAACCCGCCGTTGTCATTATCGTAAAAATGCTGCATAACAATATCGCCAAGTTGTATTGCAAATTCAATATCTTTGTCACGCCAACTGGCTTGTAGTGATTCGAGCAAGGCATCAATTAAAAAAACATAATCATCCAGATAGGCCATTAAATGTGCATTGCCATCTTTATAGGTTGCGAGTAGCCGGTTGTCTTTAAATAAAGTGCTATGAATAAAATCAATGGCATTGTGTGCTGAGGTTATAAAATTATCCTGTTGTAATAATCGTCCGGAAATCGCCATGCCTTTTATCATTAGCGCATTCCATGCGGTCAGGATTTTTTCATCACGGCCAGGATGGATGCGTTGTTCACGTTGCACAAAGAGTTTTTCTTTAATGGCATTGAGGCTGGTTTTTACTTCAGGCTCGGATAGTTCAAGCTGTTTTGCAATATCTGCAGCCGATGTTTTAATATTAAGGTGCCATTGGCCTTCAAAGTTAGGTGTGCCTTTTAAACCAAAGCGCTGTTCTGCGATTAAATATTCCTGTTCAGTAAGAAGCTCTTTAATTTGCTTGCAATCCCAGACATAGAAAGTCCCTTCTTCACCTTCTGAATCGGCATCCAGTGTTGAATAATAACCACCTTCGGGTGATGTCATTTCTCGCATTACCCATTCGCCTGTTTCGACTGCAATTTGTTTAAAATGGGCATTATCTAAAACAGCGCCGGCCTGGGCATAAAGACTGAGTAATGGACCATTGTCGTACAGCATTTTTTCAAAATGTGGAATGGCCCATTCTTGATCAACGCTATAGCGACAGAAGCCGCCACCGAGTTGATCATAAAGGCCGCCGTTAGCCATTGCTGCTAAGGTATCAACCAGCATGGAGCGTGAAGTATCATCGGCCTGGTCACTTTGTTGGGTTGCCAGATAGTGGCGTAGTAAAAACTCAAGGTTGGTTGGATGTGGAAATTTAGGTGCATCACCAAAGCCACCAAATTCCTTGTCGTAGGTTTTTGCCAGTTGTTGCCGGCAGCTGTCAATAGGGAAGCTGGTCAGCTGTTGTGCATTACTGGCAGGCAGGTTTGCCATGTTGTTTAACGCATCGAGTAATGACTCATTCTGTTTATTAATATCATCACGATTCTTTTGATAAAAGTCTTCAACACGTTCGAGAATTTCAGTAAACGATGGCATGCCATGTTTGGGTATATTGGGAAAATAGGTGCCGGCAAAAAATGGGATCTGTTCTTCGGGAGTAAGGATAACGGTTAACGGCCAGCCACCGCCACGCTGATTCAGCAGGTGGTGTGCGCTCTGGTATATCTTGTCCAGATCCGGGCGTTCTTCTCGGTCAACTTTTATATTAATGAATAATTTATTCATTACGTTGGCAATTTCTTCATCCTCAAACGACTCATGCGCCATAACATGGCACCAGTGGCAAGCTGAATAGCCAATGGACAATAAAATGGGTTTACCGGTTTGCTGTGCAATAGCCAGTGCCTGCTTATCCCAGGGCTGCCAATGCACCGGATTGTCGGCATGTTGTTGTAAGTAAGGGCTGGTCTGGCTGGCGAGTCGGTTGCTTGGCTGGGTCATGTCTATTGGCTTAATTTATGTTGTTTGTATTTATGCGAGTTTGCGATTATGACATAAATTGTTTCGTGATATGATGCTATCTTAAACCTTATAATAAAGAGTAACCCTATGATAACCCTCGATTTTGACCCTGTGGCCTTTACGGTTTTTAGCTGGCCAGTGCATTGGTACGGCATTATGTATTTGATTGGTTTTCTGGGGGGCTGGTGGTTAGGTCGGGTACAGGCAAAACGGCCTAATTCGGGCTGGACGGCCGAACAGGTGGACGACTGGTTATTCTATGTGGGCATGGGGGTTATTTTAGGTGGCCGTATTGGTTATGTGTTCTTTTATGGTTGGGATCAACTGGCCGATGACTGGACCTTTATGTTCCGGATCTGGGAAGGCGGCATGTCCTTTCATGGCGGTTTACTTGGTGTGCTGGTGGGGATGTGGTTATTTGCGCGGCGCTACAAGAAAAGTTTTTTTGCCACCGTCGACTTTACCGCGCCATGCGTTATTATCGGTTTAGGTGCCGGCCGAATTGGTAATTTAATCAATGGCGAGTTGTGGGGTAAACCAACCGACCTGCCCTGGGCAATGATCTTTCCACATGCCGATAATTTGCCTCGCCACCCGACACCGTTGTATGAGTTTTTATTAGAAGGCGTGGTGCTGTTTATTATTGTCTGGGGCTTTGCACGAAAACCACGCCCCACCATGGCGGTGTCCGGCGTATTTGCCGTGGCTTACGGTAGCTTTAGAATTTTAATCGAAACAGTGCGAATACCCGATGCCCATATTGGCTATCTGGCATTTGATTTTGTTACTATGGGCATGTTGTTATCGTTGCCATTAGTGTTAGCGGGTGCACTTTTATTATGGTGGGCGTATAGAAAACCCGCTATTCCTGCATAGGCGGGTTTTCAGGAGAATAAAGTGAAGCAGTATTTAGATTTAATGCGGCATGTACGTGATAACGGCGTAACAAAAGAAGATCGCACCGGCACCGGCACCATCAGTGTGTTTGGTTATCAAATGCGTTTTGATTTAAGTGCCGGCTTTCCACTGGTGACCACAAAAAAATGCCATCTACGCTCGATTATTCATGAGCTGCTGTGGTTTCTAAAAGGCGATACCAATATTGCCTACCTGAAAGAAAATGGCGTAAAAATTTGGGACGAGTGGGCAGATGAAAATGGCAACCTCGGGCCGGTTTATGGTTCGCAATGGCGTTCATGGCCCACAGCGGACGGCAAACACATTGACCAAATTGCCATTATATTAGATCAAATAAAAAATAATCCAGATTCGCGGCGTATTATTGTCAGTGCCTGGAACGTGGCAGAAATAGAAAACATGGCTTTACCACCTTGCCATTCATTCTTTCAGTTTTATGTTGCCGAGGGCAAGTTGTCCTGCCAGCTTTATCAACGCAGTGCCGACATCTTTTTAGGCGTACCCTTTAACATAGCATCGTATGCATTATTAACCATGATGGTGGCGCAAGCCTGTGATTTACAAGTGGGTGATTTTATTCATACTCTGGGGGATGCCCATCTTTATTCCAACCATATGGAACAGGTTGAGTTACAACTTTCGCGTGAACCTTATGCTTTACCGACAATAAAACTTAATCCAGGGGTTAAGGATTTGTTCCAGTTTACCTTTGACGATTTTGAGCTTTGCGACTACCAATGCCATCCTCATATTAAAGCCCCGGTTGCGGTGTAAATAATGCGTTTATCACTTATTGCCGCAATGGCAGAGAACCGGGTTATTGGCATTAAAAATACCTTGCCGTGGAAACTACCCTCAGACATGCGCTGGTTTCGCCAACATACTTTGGGTAAGCCGGTCATCATGGGGCGCAAAACTTTTGAATCATTCGGTGGGCGTACGCTACCTGAGCGAACCAATATTGTGATTACACGGGATACGGCTTACACCGCCGAAGGTGGCGTTGTTGTAAACTCGGTTGAACAGGCACTTGATGAAGCATGCCGAGTAGTTGGTGAGTCCTGTGACGATAATGGGGAGGCCATGATCATTGGTGGCGCCTCTTTTTATGAGCAAATGCTGGGTAAGGTAGACCGTATGTATTTAACCTTTGTGGATGCCAATATCGAGGGGGATGCCTGGTTTCCGGCATATGATCTGGCGCATTGGCAACAAGTTGAGTGTATCGATGTGGCAGCTGACGAGAAAAATGCATTTCCCCACCATTTTGTTATTTTTGACCGAAAATCCGCCTAATTTGTGTTTATCTTGTCCTTTGTGTAAGATTTTTCCTACAATTTGAGCGAAAGTGTGCGCTATTGGACATTTTTTGTACAGTTGGCTTGGTAGAGTTTTACTTAAAGTAAATTCTTAAGCAGTAGGTTAGGTTGTATGAATATAATAAATATAGGCCAAACGGTCGTATCCAGTTTTCGTCGCCAGATAGGCGAACAGCGAAAAGACTCAAAAATCGAACGTCGTAGCAGTGAACGCCGGACTCACACAGATCGCCGTAAAGAACAACGATTTGGCGATGTGCTGAATCGTCGCCAGCCAACTGATCGTCGTTCCGTATAGCCAGTGTTATGCGTATTTAGGACAGTGCATTAATATTTTAAACGGCCCCTTTATGCTATTTTCCTACAGTAGTTTCCAACCATAAATAATAGTTATTCCAATAGTGTAGGCGGCGAGAATGTAAACATTGACTGGATTTCCAGAAAGTTTAGGCGTTTTTATGTTTGACACATTTAGAGCAGCGAGTCCTAAACCTGTCGCGTAGAGAACGACAGAAAAAACATCATGGCTAAAAACACCCTCAAATAGAAATATAAATACAATAAATATACTATTGTTATCAAGCGCTAGCCCGGTATATTTGGCTCCGTCAGCAAGGCCGAAAGTCGTAAAGTAACTTAGGCGTAAAGCACTTGCTGCAAGCATCAAAAATGCACCAAAAAGGTAAACAGGTTCAAAATTCCCATAACTTAAAAGTAAAATAGCGGGTGTTACACCATAGCTAACGATGTCAATTAATACATCAAGTTGCCCTCCAAAAATACTGTCGATGCCGGTACGACCTTTCATTCTGCGTGCAATGAGGCCATCTGCCCAGTCAAAAGCAACCGCCCAGATCATGCCAATCATAGCTGCTGCGTAAAGGCCTGAAATACTAAAATAAATAGCTAGTAAGGTGCAGGCTAACCCAGATAGTGAGCAAATATTAGGTAGATCTTTAGCGTAGGAGAGAATAGAACCCGGTTGTGAATTTTTGGGGAGGCTGTTTTCAGCTGTCATTGGTTTACCTTTAATTACCTGGAGAATTTATATAGACTTTGAATCTGTGGAAAACGTCAGCCTGATGAGAACTGTGGTACAATAGTATGTTTAATCGAGGTAAAAATCAAATAATGCTTATATACACAGTAGGAACTTGGGATTTGTTGCATGTAGGTCATTTGGCGATACTCCAGCATTGTAAAACACTTGGTGCTACAGTTGCGGTTGGCGTTGCTTCTGATGATGTTGTTGCAAGCTATAAAAAAAATCGCCCCGTTGTTCCGCTTGAACAAAGAATGGAAATGTTAAAAGCGTTGCGATGTGTTGATATTGTACACCCTTACCATAAATTGGAATACACATCGGCCTGCAGAGAGTTGGGGGTGGATGTTTTTGTTATCGGCGAGGATTGGGGAACGGCTCCGCATAATCTTAACGTTGAAGCTTTCTTAAAAGCGGGGGGCAAGTCTATTGTTCAAGTAAGTTATCACCCTGAAACTTCATCCACAAAAATAAAAGCAAAAACCATAGCCCAACTTCAAGCAGTCGCGTAAATTAAGTGATCTGATCTTTCCTGGTAAAATACGCATAACAATTGCGTTAATTCTGTCCGCGCGAAAGCGCGGTTACGCAAGATGTTATATGTAAAAAACGAACAATATCAAATTAACTTTAAGGGTTATCTATGGTTCATCCAATTATCGAAGATCTCCTTTGGAGGCATGCTACCAAAAAGTACGATGCAACAAGGAAGGTTTCGCAAGACGATCTTGATGTGCTATTTGAGGCGATGCGCCTCTCTGCTTCCTCCATTAACTCGCAACCATGGAAGTTTGTCGTCATTGAAAGCAATGAATCAAAAGAGCGCATGAATAAGACATTTGCGCATAAACACCAATACAACCAGCCTCATGTGTTTGATAGCTCACATATTATTCTCTTTGCATACAACACACACTACACGCGTGATGATTATGCCCAGGTAGTAGATAAAGGGATTGCGGACAAGCGAATCAAACCTGAGGATCGTGAAAGTGCCTTTGGCGCCTTTACCTTTGCCGAGTTTAATACCGATGAAACAGGAAATACAAGTTGTTGGACAAAAGCACAAACCTATCTTGCTTTTGGTAACACCTTGCATACCCTGGCTCGCCTCAAAATCGATTCGACACCACTGGAAGGGATAGACATTGATTTAGTCAACGAAGAGTTTAAAGAGGAACTTGATGGCTATCAGTGTGACGTGGCTTTGGCTATTGGGTATCATCATCCCGAAGATGACTATAACGCAAAACTTCCCAAGTCACGGCTTAGCCTGGATAGTATTTTAGTACGCATATAAGAAGCACATATCAAAGTGCTACGCACCCGAACTGCATCTAGTTAAGCACTCATCAGGCTTTGATGTGGCCACGGATATTTTCTAATTCCTGAATGTATTTTATACCCCATTTCTGTAATGCTTTAATAACAGGCTTAAGTGTTAAACCAAAATCTGTCATTGAGTATTCTACTTTTGGTGGGATCTCAGGGTAAATTTTCCGTTTAATTATTTTATCTGCCTCAAGCTCGCGTAATTGCTTGGTCAACATACGTTGCGTTATATCCGGTATAAGTTTTCTTAACTCATTGAATCGCCGAGTATCATCTTGTAAATGGTACAAAATTACCCCTTTCCATTTGCCGCTTATGGCTTCTAAAGCGGCTTCAATCGGGCATCCAAAATTGCATTTATAAGCAGAATGCTTCATATCATATCCTCAGTATACTTTTAGTGCCTACTGCACAAAATAGTGCGTTCTTACAATAATAGAACCATTGACATAATATCACCTATTCTTATATCAATAAATAAAGGTATTTTTATGAAAACATTTGAGGCAATTAAAAATCGGCGCTCTATTAAAGAATTTGATCCCTCTCATATAATGTCGCTAGAGGAAAAAGAACAACTATTATCTTTAGCCATGTTATCGCCAACGGCGTTTAATATTCAAAACTGGCGCTATGTAATAATTTCAGATGTAGATTTAAGAAGTAAAATAAAAGAGGCGGCGTGGGGGCAGCCACAAGTCACGGATGCATCATTACTTATTGTATTATGTGCAGATTTAAAAGCATGGGAAAAAGAGCCGATTCGCTATTGGAGAAATGCAGCCGAAGAAGTGCAAAATTTTGTCTTGCCGGCAATAGAAGGCTACTATAAAAATAAGCCACAGGTGCAACGTGATGAAGCAATGCGATCATGCGGTATCGCAGCACAGACTTTAATGTTAAGTGCAAAATCAATGGGCTATGATTCCTGCCCGATGGATGGGTTTGACTTTGATCTGGTTTCGGAGCTGATTCATTTACCGGATGACCATGTTATTTCAATGTTTGTTGCGATTGGAAAAGCAACAAAGCCAGCATGGGAAAGACCGGGACAGTTAGGGCTTTCTGATGTTGTTATTGAAAATAAGTTTAATTAATAGCATGCTTAACACAACTCAAAGTGGTGCAGTTTTGCAAACACAAAGTGAGCGCCGCTTTGAATTGTTGAGCAAGGCATTATTCTGCTATTTCCCCGCTCAACGAGCCTGATTAGGTGTAAAGTCCGGGTTCCCTTTTATATTAAGAAACAGAGATGAGCAAATCACAAATTTTTGAACAATATGCTGTTGAATACGACCGCTGGTTTAATAAACATAAACCTGAGTTCACTTTAGAACTAAATGCCATCAGGAAGCTATTACCTGAAACAGGTTGTGGTATTGAAATTGGCGCGGGAACCGGTCGGTTCACGCAAGCACTGGCTATTTCTTTAGGCGTTGAACCCTCTGCCGCGATGCGGGAAATAGCAATACAGCGCGGTGTGCATGTTATCAATGGTTCAGCCGAGTCATTGCCGGTTAATAACAATAGCTATGACTACGCATTGCTTGTTACTGCCGTGTGTTTTCTGGACTCACTTGATATGGCGTTTAAAGAGCTGCATCGTATATTAAAAGACAATGGCAGCGTTATTATTGCGCTTATAGATAAAACCAGCGACGCTGGAAAAAAATACGCAAAAAATAAAAGCAAGTTTTATCAGGATGCGACTTTTTATTCTGTTGGCGAAATACAGGAAGAATTAGAAAAGGTTGGTTTTAAGCATTTTGAGATTGAACGCGCCCTTTTGCCGGAAGATGTTAAAACCGGACAGGGTGATGGTTCGTTTGTTGTGTTGCGAGCACAGAAACTTGTGGGTATACAAGAACATCATTAAATCATTGATTAGCAGGGCAAACGTGCTCGAGATCACAGTTACCCCATTAAGCTAATTTTTGTGGCGAGTTTTTATTGTTAATGGTCGTTAATTTAACCTAGTATTAATCTGTCGGGGGTGTATTTAGGTATAAAGCTATTTTGCCGCTGTATTATTTTGAGCTTTGTGGGAGTTTTAATCATGTTGCCGAAAGGGTTGGTTTTAACGCTACTGTTATTTTTAGTCATAAGTTGTGGCGGTGGTTCTGATCCTGATACGGGTGGTGATAATTCGACACCACTGCCAGCGCCACCATCACAAGGTACACGCATTCTGGGAATGGATGTTAAGTCTGTTCCTTCTGTGACTTATGCTGAGGCTTATGATAAAGCCATTGCGATGGGTGTGCGTGAAGTGAGTGTATCACTCGACTGGTCGATATTAGAGCCCACTCTGGGAAATTACGACAATACTCTGGCAGATATTATTGATGTTTACTACCCTGTTCAATCTGCCGATCTTACGTTGGTTCTTCGGCCATTAGATACCCCCGGGCAAAGTATGCCTGCCGAGTTGTTAGGCAAGCCTTATGATGATGCAGCCGTTATCAACGCATTTGAAGATTTTTTGACTAACCTGCATGGACAACTAACAACACTGAACGCCAGTGGAAAACTAAAATGGATTCATGTTGGCAATGAAATTGATTCGTACTTAGGCAGCGATGCTAGCCGATGGGCGCAATGGACAACCTTTTTTAATGCAGCGAAGACTAAAATAAAAAGCCTTTGGGGCTCGTCGGTTACTGTCAGTAGCATTATCCAGTTTGGTGGGTTGGTGGACACGAATAAACGTGCGGAATACTTGAACTTTTTACCCAACCTGGACAGTGCAGCACTCACATATTATCCGTTAAAGTCTGATTTTACCGTGCAGCCGGTCTCTCAAGTCGCAATAGACTTTGCATTAATGGTGGACACAATTACGGGTAAAGATATTATATTGCAAGAGTGCGGCTATCCGTCAGGTACTACAAATAAAAGCAGTAATGCATTGCAGGCCGAGTTTATTACGGCCGTGTTTAATGCATGGGATACACACCGCACACGTATTTCACTGATAGATTTCACATGGCAATATGATGTTTCGGAGGAGACGGTTGACCAGTGGGTTATTGATTATGGTATGTCGGGGCAAACCAATGAGGCGGAATTTAAGTCTTATCTCTGGACCCTGGGATTAAACCGCTATGACAGCACCTCAAAACCCGCACTTACTCAATTACAGGCAGAATTGGCACTTCGCGCATGGGTTAAGTAATAAACAGCAAGTACCCACTTACGAATAATACGATTCTGCGTAATCAGGATTCAACAGGCAGCCCTGCCAACTTCCATTCAGGAAAGCCATCTTCCAGGCGTCTTGCTTTCAGCCCCTTGTCTCTTAATTTGGCCACAGCATCAAAAGCCAGAATACAGTGCGGGCCGCGGCAATAGGCTACGATTTCCTGTTGTGTATCAAGTTGTTTTAGATAATTTTCCAGCTCTTTCAACGGCACATTGACTGCCCCCGGCACATGGCCAGCCGCATATTCTTCGGCTGGGCGAACGTCCAACACGGTCACCAGCCCTTGTTTGGCGCGCTTGAGTAATTCCTTGCGCGGTATCGGTTCCAGGTTGTCTTTGACAGTTAAGTAAGTATTCACTAGCTTGTCAACTTCGGCGATATGTCGCTCAGCAACTCCTCGAACGGTATCGAGCAGGGTGATTACGTCATCACCACTTAGCTGGTAATACACTTTTAAGCCTTCTTTATGGCTTGTCACCAGCCCGGCCTGGCGCAAATGCTGCAAATGTTGTGACGTATTAGCGACAGTCAGGCCGGATACCGTGGCCAGTTCGTCTACGTTACGCTCACCCTGTGCAATAAACTCGAGTAATTCCAGTCGGTTAGCATGGCTTAAGGCTTTGCCGATACGGGCAAACTGGCTAAACAGCTCATGCTTGAAGTTGGTTGACATTTTCCTTATTTCCGCTATTATTGTATTCAAGTAATTAATTGAATATATGGCTAATCTTATTTTAGAGTATAGCTGTCCTATACTAATTGACAAGTAAAACCGAGGTAGACATGAGTATTAACGAGTTTGTAATGAATTATGAGAAAGAAATCCGGATGGGCTTCTTTTTTGGCATGTTGATATTGATCGGTTTATGGGAGCTTGCTGCACCGCGGCGGGCGCTCACTGTGTCAAAAACGGTACGCTGGGTCAATAATTTAGGCCTGGTCTTCTTTAATAGTTTTATTGTTCGGTTGGTCTTTCCGATGGCTGCCATTGGCGTTGCGGTTATTGCGCAGGAAAGAAGCTGGGGTTTGTTTAATAATATTGAAATTTCGGTTGGCCTGGCGGCGATTTTATCCATTGTGATTATGGACTTTGTCATTTATGTGCAGCATGTGATGGTGCATGCTATCCCAATTTTATGGCGCTTGCATCGGGTGCATCATGCCGACCTTGATTTTGATGTAACAACCGGTGCGCGTTTCCACACGCTGGAAATTCTACTTTCAATGGGTATAAAGTTTGCCACGATTGTATTGCTTGGCCCGCCGGTATTTGCGGTGATTATTTTTGAAGTCATTCTAAATGCAACCGCAATGTTTAACCACGGCAATATTCGTCTGCCAAAAAGTATTGACCGTGTTTTACGCCTGGTACTGGTAACACCGGATATGCACCGAGTGCATCATTCAGTTGAAGACGACGAAACAAATAGTAACTTTGGGTTTAGCTTACCGTGGTGGGATCGCATGTTTGGCACCTACCGCGATCAACCACGTGCCGGTCATACAGAGATGACTATCGGCATTCACAAATTTAAAGATCCCAAACTGGTTTCATGGATACCAGGCATGCTCATTCTACCTTTTAAAGGCCGCATGAGTGGCTATACCATCAATCGTCGTAGCTGGGATGCCGACAAAGATGAATCAAAGTAAAGATGAACCAAAGTAAATATAAACCAAAGTAATATAAATAAGAGAAATACAGTTTAAATAAATCACTCTCCTCCGTGGTTTTGCCTCTCTCAGTTGGGAGAGGTTTTTATTAATATTATTGCCTTTATTAAGGTAACTGAATCAACAAGGTAAAAAGTAACGCAATGAAAAAGATACTACATTATTCGCTTGCTGCACTATTAGTGGTGGGCATTGCTATTGCCATTATGTATCGTGACCAGATAAACGCAGAAGCACTTGAAAGTTGGGTAAAAGATTTTGGTGCCGCCGGGCCCATTGTTTTTATGTTGATTTATATTATTGGTACAGTTTTCTTTTTACCCGGTTCAGTGTTGACCTTAGCCGGTGGTGCGTTATTTGGCCCGGTACTCGGCACATTTTATAATTTAACCGCAGCCACCATCGGTGCGATTATTTCATTTATTGCCGCGCGCTATTTAGCGCATGACTGGGTTGAGAAAAAAACCGGTGGCCGTTTAAAAGCATTGAAACAAGGTGTTGAAGGCGAGGGTTGGAAGTTTGTTGCTTTTGTGCGCCTGGTTCCGCTATTCCCCTTTAATCTTTTAAACTATGCATTAGGTTTAACTAAAATCAAACTTAGCCATTATTCTTTAGCAACCTATATCTTTATGTTACCCGGCGCCATTGCCTATACCTACCTCGGCTACGTCGGGCGCGAAGCAGTTGCCGGTGACGAAGCGATTATTCAAAAAGCTATGCTTGGCATTGCCTTACTGGCAGTAGTGGGTTTTTTACCGAGCTTAATTGCTAAGCTACGAGCAAAGCCGATGATTAGCGTAGAAGATGTTAAACAAAAACTGGACGCAAAGGATGATTTTTTAATACTCGATGTCCGCAGCGCAGAAGATTATAACGGCGAGCAAGGGCATATTGCCGGTTCGGTTCTTATACCGCTTGAAGAATTACACAAACGTAATAATGAGTTGGCTGATTATATTGAAAAAACAGTGGTCATCATCTGTCGCACTGACCGGCGATCAGCTAAGGCCGCTTTGGTGTTAGCAAAGAATGGTTTTGCCGATGTGCATGTTGTTAAGCAGGGTATGACGGAGTGGAATAGTAAAGGCTACCCTGTAAATTAGAATGGTTTAACCACAACGCATACGAGCTCACCCCTTTGGTCGTCAGCGGAGTGCATATCCCGTTGACGATATATAATTGATCAGAAAGTAGCTTTTAACCTAGAATAGAAGTTATTTGACAAGGAGTTCTATTATGAAACCAGTCCTTTTATATATATTTTTATTTTTTGTGTCGACATCTTGTCATGCTAATCCAAATGAATCGCCGGGGGCTATTAAATCATGGGGAACTATCAATGCAAATATTCTGAATGAGAAAATACAGAAAGCGTACAAGAATGACTTGAAGTGGGCGGTAAAGCCGGAGCTTTATATTTTTCATCTTTTTGAATTATCTGGTTTGAAAACAACTTCATATAAATACAGTGCCGACACAATTGAATTACCTGAAAATATAAGTATTAATCTTAGCCGGGATGGTTTTCTTGATGATTCAGTGCATGGAGATATTCATCATTTAGAACTCAAAAAAAATAATAATGGAACATGGGAAGTGATGTCAATTAAAAGAACGATGAGTTGTTGGAGAAAAAAAGAGTTAATATACTCTTCAGGCGTTTGCCCGTAAAATTTTTTAGAAAATGAAATATATTTTCACAAAGCAAGTAGCCCGGATGGAATAAAATGCAATCCGGGAAGTAGTATCAACTCTCCCGGATTTCGCTTCGCTGCATCCGGGCTACGTACTAAGGTCGTAATGATAAGCCCATCAGAAATGCAATTATTTATTGTACGGTGTTGCTCGCTGTGGACAGTCGATAGACAGCATTTCAATCTGTTGCTTTTTACCTGCACCTTCAATTTTTAAAGCACTTAATTTTCCACCCCATACGCAACCGGTATCGGTTGCATAAATACCGGCGGGTAATTTCAGGTTGTTTTTTTCTTTAAAATAACCCAGTGTTGACCAGTGCCCGAAAACAATTTTTTCAGTTATGCACGGGCGCTCGGCTATATCAAACCAGGGAATTAAATTGTTTTCCTGTGAGCCGGGTGCGCCGTTGTATTCAAAGTCAAGCTCTCCCGTTGGCTGGCAGTAGCGCATTCGTGAGAAACTGTTGCAAATAAAACGCAGTCTGTCCCAGCTGGTTAAACCCTCTGACCAGTTACTTGGCTGGTTGCCATACATATGGTTTAGAAAATCAAGGTAATGGTCACCCCGTAATACCGTTTCCAGCTCGTTGGCATACGCTTTGGCTTGCGCCAGACTCCAGTGTGGATAAATGCCGGCATGTACAAGGGTAAAGCCGCTATGCTGATCGTGAATAAGCAAGGGTTGTTTGCGCAGCCAGTGAATAAGTTCATCACAATCAGGGGCTTTGAGTAGTTTGTCGATGGCGGGATCTTTGTTTTTCTTCAGGTTGTGATAAACAGCGAGCAGATGCAGGTCGTGGTTACCTAATACAGTTTGTGCTGTACCTGCAGTTTGCAGTTCTTTTACAAAACGCAAAGTACTTAATGAGTCGGGGCCACGGTTAACTAAATCGCCGACAAACCAGAGTTTATCTTTTTGCGGGTTAAAGTTAACGTGTTCAAGAAGCAGGCTTAAGTCTTCATAGCAGCCCTGAATATCACCAATTGCGTATATTGCCATAGCTTTGTTGTTAATCTATTTAAAAGGCTATTATTTGCACTCAAATGGCAAACGAGCAAGTAGCCTGGATGGAATAAAATGTAATCCGGGAAGCAGTATTCAATCTTCCCAGATTTTGCTGCGCTGCATCCGGCTGCGTATTGAAAGCAGGATTACATGCCTTCCATTTCAATATCGTCTCGTACTGCATCGAGCCCTGCTGTGGCGCATTTTTCATCGGTTATTCCCGATGGTGCGCCGCTTACACCAATACCGCCGAGTATTGAGCCACCAATATTAATCGGGATGCCACCGGCGCTGATAATCAAGCCATCGAGTTTGGCGACCTGAAAGGGTTTGGTAAAACGGTCTTCAAGCTGGGACAGTGGGGTATTAAAGGCCATGGCGGTATGGGCTTTTTGCTTGCTAATTTCTAAAGTAATGTCCATTGCCAGTACGTCGCGTAGTATGACTTGAGGATGGCCACTGCGATCAACAACGGTAACGGCAATTTGCACGCCTTCTTTACGGCATTGTTCTATGGCCGCTTGCGCAATGCGTAAGGCGGGTTCCATTTTCATGCGTTTAACGGACAGGGTCATGCTTTCGTCAGCCGAAATAGCGGAGTAGGGCAATGCGAACAAGATTATAGTACTGATAAGGTATTTGAAATGAGTCTGCATGGGGGGTTCCTTTTTCTATTAGTGAAAAAAAGAGTGATATCGGATTTTATTATAAGCAGAAAAGAATTCGAGTATCAATGCACATTTGTGGTGCAATAACACAAATAGAGGTTTATGCGGTCTGGCAATGAAGGGTGTCAGTGAATCGTATTAGGCATTGATAAAGTAAAGGGATGAATATCAGCAATAAATTCAACACCGTCATCGGCAATCATCTGGTAAGTGCCTTGCATGCTGCCGACCGGGGTTTCTAAAATAGCACCGCTGGTATAACGGAAGCCATCACCGGGTTTAAGGTGCGGTTGTTCACCGACAACACCATCGCCCTGCACTTCCTGTACTTTGCCTTCTGCATCGGTGATAACCCAGTGGCGTGCAAGTAGCTTTGCGGGTAGCTGGCCTTCATTGCGTATAGTAATGGTATAGGAAAAAACATAGCGGTTTACGGTTGGGTCGGATTGCTCTTCGACGTATTTTGTTTCAACATTAACCTGAGTGTTATATATTTCGTTATTAATGGGCATATTTTTCTCGTTTGTATTTTTATTTTAGTGCTATTGTTTAGGTCGGTCAGTACGGTGCTGGCTGACATAGTCGATTGCATTTTTTACTGCAATGGTAATACGGCTTTCAATTTTGTTGCGTTCTTCACTGGTCATATAAAAGGCCATATCGACTTCATGGCGAACATATTTTGCAGGCAAGTGATTCAGCGCAACACAGGCAACGTCATCTAGAAAATTATCGTCTAATGGTGCCGGCACCGTTTCCAGAATATGCCTGAAAACAAGTTGTTCATAGTAATTATTAATGGCGCTAAAGGGCATGTCTTTATCCTGTTCCGTGAACTAATACTCCTTATAGCGGCATTTTTCTTCTTTTATTTAGCTTTTTCGGAGCAGCCAACTTGGAATTTGTTGCTCATTTATCAGATTTCGGTCAATTAGCCATTGTTTAGCATCGTCGGCATCTTCGCTAAACCAGCGTTGCGCGCTGCCGAGGCGAAAGGTATACCCCCAGTTGTCCATATCTGTAAATTGTTGCTGGTGGTTATAACCATCGAGGTAGTCAGACAAAATAAGTTGTAAGTAACACACCGCGTTTTCTTCATCATAGTCGCCGCCGGCGTCGGTGTCGAGCTGCTGACGCCGGGCATGGTCCATGCAAATATAATGACAGGCTTCATGCAGAGCCGAATGTATCGGTGTATTCGGCTGAACATACAGTTTATTACCGATAAGTCCTGCTTCTGTTTCACCCCAGAAGCTGCCAGGAATATCTTCCGTTGGACTCACGCTGATAACATCCAGTTGGTAAGGGCTTAATAAGGCCTTTAATGCATCGGTGGGTAGCTTATTACAGGTGATAATATTCAAAGGGTTCTTCTGGTTTATTTTTTACTGTGCCCGGTTTTATTTTTGGCGCGATAAATAATGCGCACCCGGTTGCCGGGGTAAATTAAGTCCGGATTTTTAATTCTACTTAATTTTGCCAGTTCAGGATAGAGAAAAGGATTTTGTAAATAATGTTTTGCAATTGCCCACAATGTATCACCCTTGACGATGACATGGATAATTTCAATTGAGTTGTCTTTAACCGTTTTTTTCTGTGGTTTTGTGGTTTGTGTTTTCTTACCGCTAGAAACATCAGGGGTATTTTTAGTGTTTGACTTCAGTAATGCTTGTTGGCTTACAGGTTTTTTCTCTACCAGATCAGGAATTCCCGTTCCACTTATTACATCTGGACTGGTATTGATTACCCTGGGCGGCAATGGACCTTTTAATTCAATTGTAATAGTGGTGTCATCCTGATTGATGCTTGCGCGGTATTCAGTCGGAGTATCGTTTTCTGTATCTGGTTTAGTGGTCGGCAGTGTTGTTTGCACTGGCGCAGCGACAATTTGTGTTGGTGAGGTAGCATTAACACTATCTGGGTACTCTACTTTTTCTGCTAATGTTATTTCTTCATGAAGGCGATTTTTATTAACATGCAGTGTGTCACTGCTGTTATCTGAATCTTCATTTATAACAGTGCCGGGACTTTTTGCTAAACCATTCTGTGATTCGTGTATTGAAAAATAATAATAAACGCCACCTGCTATCAGTATGAACATGAGAAGAATAAGCGCAAAGCCGAATGTATTGCTGTTTTTTTCGGTTTCTTTTTTTGGCGTAGATGGGTTGATGGTATTTGTATTTTCTTCCGGTTTTGCCTTGTTGTGTACTGGTGGTACTGTTTTATCTTTAGTTTTAGTTTCTGCGTTAGTTTGATTCTTAATCGAGTTATTCTGTAGTGGTTTAGTTATCTTTACGGCTGGTTTTTTATGAGCGGTATTATTTGTTGCTCTATTCAGAGGGATATCATTTTTACAGTCGAGTTTTTTTGATGCTTGTAATCGGGAGCTTTCTGATACTTCTTCTTTTTGATGACTCTGTATGTTCTTTCCGGCTACTTTAGATGTCAGAAGTGGTTCCTTTTCAGGGGGAGTTGTCGACGATACCAGCTTATCATCAGTGTTTACTTTCTCTACCTTTGTCTGGTTCGGTGTTGCTGGTTCTATTTCAGGCTGGCTTATTTTTGGCGTGGCTTTTTCTTCTTTTCTGCATGCCTTATTTTTAGATTCAGGTATATTTGCTGCTATTTTATTTTCTTTTTCAAGCTGGTCTTCGAGATGTGCAATATAGTCACTTAAGTAACCGCTCCCCTGTAGCTGCGATAATTTTTCAAATTCTGCATATAAATATATTTTTTTATTAATGACCAGTGTTCGGCTAAAAACGCCACGAGGTAAATATGCGGGGAGTTGCCCCCAGCCTGTTTCCGGAAAATGAGTCACATCAATAATTTCGTCAACAAAATAGCCACGCGTTAGATCAGCGTGTTTTGCAATAATCACCTGACCCGGTTGTTTCCAGTTTTCCTGTTTTACTCCAAAGCGGTAGCGCAAGTCGGTTGCGCTAACAATGTCGGAGCCGTGTTTAAAAATACCCGGCTCGGCTATATTGGTACCGGGCGGGTGGGTTAATTTTTCGGGTGGTGGGGTAATGGTAACGATGGGGAGTGTTGGCCCACAACACAGCACTGGGCCGACCCGATAGGTGAGCAGGGCATCATTGTCGTGTAAGCTGGGCTTTGCTGTGAGTGGCATAAATCCATTTCAGTAAAGTACATATATATAGAATACTATCGGACGGGAATGAGGAAGTTTTAAGTGAAATGAGCTTATTTTGTGAAATATAACGGATTTTAGTGGATATCACCCTTGATTGCGTTGCTGAGCGCAGCAAAATTAAGCAGTGAGAGTGTTTCGGGGCGTGCGGTGGGCGCAATGCCAAGTGCCTGAATGTCGTCTGCAGTTAAATAGTCTTTCAGGATATTTCTTAAGGTTTTGCGGCGTTGCTGAAAAACACGGTTGACCAGTCGTGCAAATTGCTCTGTATTGTCTAGCGAGGACAAGGGTTCGGTCTTAGGGCGTAGCCGGACTAAACTGGAAACCACTTTGGGTGCGGGGATAAATGCATTTGCCGGAATATCAAATAAATAGTCAACATCACAGTACCATTGCAGCATAACACTTAAGCGGCCAAAGGTTTTTGTGTTGGGCTCGGCGGACATTCTTTGAACCACTTCTTTTTGTAACATAAAGTGCATATCGTCAATGTCATCTAAAAATGCCAGTAAATGAAATATTAACGGTGTTGATATATTATAGGGCAGGTTACCCACCAGTCGTAATTTATTATCTGTTTGTGCGAGTTGATGAAAGTTGAATTTAAGTGCATCACCTTCATGAATAATTAATTCCCCATGTTCGGTGCTTCGTTGGTTTAATAACTGGATCAGGTCACGATCAATTTCAACTGCATTTAATTTCCCAATTGTATCCAGTAAAGGATAGCTGAGTGCGCCTTGCCCGGGGCCAATCTCAACGATGTTTTGTGTTTGTTTTGGGTTGATTGTACGGATAATTTTATTAATTATATTCTGGTCGTGTAAAAAATTTTGCCCGAAACGTTTACGTGCCTGATGATCGTTTGGATTATTTTTGTAAGAAGGCATAGGCGTAAGTTTAGACTGTTATGTACTATTTGATTGTGCAGACATTTTAATAGCTAAATCAATGGCATTGAATAGACTGGAAGCATTGGCTTTGCCGGTGCCTGCAAGTTCTAAAGCTGTGCCATGATCAACGGATGTACGCACAAAGGGCAAGCCTAATGTAACATTAATTGCCTGCCCAAAACCAAGGTGCTTTAACATCGGTAAGCCCTGGTCGTGGTACATTGCGACAACCGCATCGGCTTGTTTTAAGTTATCTTCAATAAACAAAGTATCGGCAGCGAGTGGCCCGGTAATATTTAAACCTTCTGCACGCAGTTTATTGAGTGTAGGTTCAATAATATCTATTTCTTCGCTGCCTAAATGGCCACCTTCACCGGCATGCGGGTTTAAGCCACAGACATAAATTTTTGGTGCTGCAATTTTAAAGTAATGTACTAAATCATGGTGCAGTATTTTAATGGTTTGCTCAATCTCTGTTGTTGTAATTGCTGCACTGACTTTGCTTAAGGGCAGGTGTGTTGTAACAAGTGCAACCCGTAGTTGATAGGCAGAGTTGTTTTCACATAACATCATTACTACTTTTTGGGTTTGACTTTTTTTGGCGAGGTATTCAGTATGGCCGGTAAAGGCAATACCGGCATCGTTAATAATGCCCTTGTGCACCGGCCCTGTTACCATTGCACAAAATGTTTTACTCAGGCAAGCCTGTGTTGCAATATCAAGACATTGCAGAACATGTGGACTGTTTTCCTGATTAAGCTTGCCTGCTTCTGGCTTTGTTTTTGCTGCAACATGTAAAATTTGCAGTGCCTGTTTTGTTGAATGGTTTTGTGTGTATTCTTTAATATGCTGTGTTATGCCAAGTTGTTGCGCGCGGGCATATATAACGTCTTTATCACCAATAACAACAAAATTTATATTTTTATAGTTAGCTTCTTTGTCAATAAGTTGTAACACAAGGTCTGGGCCAATGCCTGCCGGTTCACCACAGGTGATGGCGATGGTTGGCAGTGTTTTTATTTTAGTGGGGTTGTGTGAATAAGTTTGCATGGACGCTGCTATATAACAAGACTGGACATAAAGAGTCCGGTGCTATTATTTATTCATTCGGTACTCAACGTAGGCTTCGCTGCGTAAACGTCTTAACCAGTTACTAACAGCTTCTTCTTTTTTGCGTTGACTGATTTGTTGGCGAATTTTATTACGCAACACAATTTTAGTTACGTCATGTTTGCGGCGCGCAATAACCTGAATAAGGTGCCAGCCGAAACGGCTCTTAATCGGTTGGCTTATTTCACCGGGTGCAAGTTTGTTCATTTGCTCTTCAAACTCGGACACCATTGCGCCGGGATTAACCCAGCCAAGATCGCCGCCCTCTACAGCCGAGCCTTTATCTTCCGAAGTTGCTTTTGCGATGGGTGCAAAGTCTTCACCTTTGATGATGCGTTCACGCAATTGTTCTAATTTTGCCTTTACCACCGCATTATTTTTAACCTGGTTGGGAACCATCAGAATGTGTTTAGCATGTGTTTGTTCAACGACACGGCGCTTTTCATTGCTGCGGCGATCAATGACTTTTACAATGTGAAAACCATTAGGACCACGAATTAAACCGGTTATTTGCCCCTTTTCGAGTTTAATCACTTTATCGGTAAAAACAGAAGGGAGCTGAGCCGCCTGGCGCCAGCCTAAGTCTCCTCCTTTTAATGCATTGGGGCCATTGGAATAGGCGGCGGCTGTTTCTGCAAAATTGGCACCGATACTGAGTTGAGCGACAATTTGTTGTGCCTTTTGTTTTGTTTTCTGAATTTGAGATGGAGTTGCTGCTTCCGGTGTTGCAATTAATATATGGGCAAGGTGAAATTCATCGGATAAGGCTTTGTTATTTTTTTGATTCCTTAATTCGGTATCAATTTCCTGATCGGTGACAATGATGTTATTTTCAATCCGGCGTTTTTTTAGCTGGCTGATGGTAATTTCATTTCTAATATTCTGGCGGTACTCAGAATATTTCATGCCATCGCGTGCTAAAACCTCTTTGAACTCGGGGAGTGTTAAATTATTTTCGCTGGCTATTTTTTGTATAATATTATTAATGGCTTCATCACCAATAATAACACTGGCTCGTTTTGCCAGTTGTAACTGGAGCCGTTCAGTAATAAGTTGTTCCAGTATTTGTCGGTACAAAACATCTTTAGGTGGCAGGCGATTATTTCTGGCTTTTAGTTGAGCCAGAATGCGCTTAATACGTTTCCTTAGATCGGTGGCGGTAATTACATCGCTGTTGACGACGGCGATAACCTGGTCGAGTTCTTCTACTTTAGCTTTTTTTGCTGTCGCTTCTGCATTGCTTAACGGGCTGAATAAAATAGCAAGGCTGAGGGCGGAAAAGGAAATAAGGGTACGTACAACTGGGGACATTTTGAGCTCTTTCAATTCTATATCGTTGGTTAAAAATTGGTTCTTTATGTAGCAAATCATGCAACAAATCTTGTAAGGTGAAGCAAATCAGGTTTATTGCGAATACCCTAGGATACCACGTCTGAGCAGTGAATCGATCTGCTTTTTCTGCCCAAAACTGGACAGCCCTTTTAATTCAAGTTCAAGAAACAGGGTTTCATTGTAGGGGTTGCTAGGATCGCCACCGGGTTCATTAGGGAACGCGCCAGAGTAATAACGCCGTTTCACCAGCCGCAGTCCCCAGCAACAACTGTCATATTGGATACCATAAACGGTTTCAAGTTCACGGTTTTGAAGTAAATCCTGATGCTGTCGGGCAAGCACCGACCAGCGAGGGTTAATTCTCCAAATACCTGATATTTCACGGGTTTCCAGAGTATCACGCTCAAAGCGGTAAGAAACATTAATAATATGTTCAGCACTTGTTTTGTATTGTAAGCGGATATTGCGTTTGTCTAACTCACGTGTTTGCTGGTTGCGTATTAGTGAGCCGTTAATTTTCAGGCTTGGAACGGGCTGGAAGGTGAGATCGAGCTGCAAGTCAGACCAGGATTTTGTACGCGCTGGTGCACTGCCTAATGTCACCTGGCTATCTTCAAATTGATAGATTTGCCCGATGCTCGCCGTTAAGACTTCAGCACCGGAATTAAGGTTTATATAACGGCTGGTGAGGCCAAGCGTGATTTGATTGGCATCGTTAATGCGGTCGGCACCTGAATAGCGGTTTTCGCTGAATAGCAGATTCATATTATTGGTGACTGTTGCCGAATCGAAGGTAGGCAAACCACTTTGTTCGCGGTACGGGATATACAGATATTGTAAACGGGGTTCCAGAGTATGCAGGTATTTTTTGCTGTTGAAGGTGGAATCACGTTCAAAAAATACACCGCTATTCATGCTAAAGATGGGCACTGTTCGGGTTGGTGTTTTATTTTCTGTCGCGCTAATACGTTCAAGATCATAACGCGTGTAGTGCAGTGAACCAACAAACGTTGTGTAGGCGGCCGCATTCTGAAAAGGAAGAGTAACGCTGGGCTGGAGCACAAGCCGGTCGCCAATGGGTGCCTGTGTGCTGTGTACAAAACGCGTCCATTCTGACTGGAATGAAGTGTTTAGCTTGTTTGGTAATATTGACTGGCGTGAATTTAAATTAAGCTGTGGCAGGCGTTTGATTTGTTCGCTTCCGGTGAGTGCCTGGAAAGCCTGCACTCGTCCTCTGAATAACCAGTCTTTTGCATCGTAACGAATATCGGCTTGCCGTGACAGGTTAGACAGGCTGGCGCTTTCTAAATTGCCGCCAAAATCATTTTGGTAAAATGGGTCGCTTACATAATTATAATTAATTCCACCACTCCAGCCGCCAACGGCTTTCTGTATGTGTTGCCAGCTAAAAGCCTGGCGATCAGTTTGGGTTATTTTATCATCGGGTAAGTATTCAATATTGAATTTACCCCGAGTTGAGTCGGTAAGGTAACGAAATTCTGAACGTAGCTGGGTGCCACGTTTGGCCATGTAATGGGGGGTGATGGTAGCATCAAACTGCGGGTGTATATTCCAGTAATAAGGAACAACCAGTTCATTGCCGTTTTTAGTGGACGAGCCAAAACTGGGAAACAAAAAACCCGATAAGCGCTCATCGCCGATAGGAAAGCGCAGGTAGGGTAAATACAAAAAAGGGATGCCTTTAAAGCGGACTACAACATTACTGGCACGACCCTGATGGGTTGCATTATTAAGGTTAATGGTTGTTGCTCTTAATTCCCAGTCGGGTGAGCTGCTATCGCAGGTACTGTAGGTTGCATCGCGCATTTCAAGCTCAGACTCACTTTTAAAAACAATGCTTCTGGCCTTGCCTTGTGCCCGGCTACTGCTGTCTCGGTAAGTGGCATTTTGTACGTCACCCTGATTTGTTTTTAAGTTCATTTGCAATGTGTCGCCGCTAATGGCCAGGCTGCCTGTTGTGAGTTTGACATTGCCGGTTGCGAGTAAGTCCTGTTTTTCTTTGTTGTATTGTGCTTTATCGGCAGTTAGTCGCTGGTCATTTTGCTTTACAACGACCGAGCCAGTAAAGGTAGTAACGTCTTTTTGCCCTAAATCGGCCGAGTCTGATTCCAGATAGATTTTGCCATCAGTAATAACCGGTGTGGTAATAACCGGGATGGGGACACATAAACCAGTATTCATTATTACGGGCACTGGTTGGGTGCTCAGCTTTAGAGGCGTTTCCTGGTCGGTTGCTGCATGGCTTATGGCAAACGGATAAAGGCTTATCAGGCACAGGGTGCATATTCGTTTAAAAGCTAAAGGGCAATAAAGCATGAAATAGTGATGTCGTTGTTTTTAAAGGCACAGTTTAACAAACTGTCAGTGCAACATCAGGCTAAATACGAATAAAATACCCATAAATAAGGGTTGGTGTAGTAGATAAATGAGAAGGCTGTGGCGTCCCATGCAGGCGATAGAGGCTTGCAGCTTTGTTTTTTCCCGCCAACGGCTAATAAACATTAAATGGCGTTGTTTAAAAATAAACCGGCCACTAAACAAACCGAGTAATACCACGCCAAACCAGGGTAAAAAGGGCACATAATCTTCGGTAACAGGCTTGTGCGTCATCAGTCCAAACCATTGCAAAGTGTCATGATTAAAGGCCGGGAAGGAGACCGTGGTACCGATTATAATCAGCAATATCCCCAGCAATAGATTGCTGTAGTACAGGCGAACAAACAGCAGCCCGACAAGGCTGGCGATAATAATAAAATGCAAAATGCCAAAATAGATATAGCTGCCAGGGAAGGTGAGGTAACTGGAGTAACTGACCAGCGCGGCGGCTGCAATGAGCCAGCCTAAGCGTTTTGAAAAGTGGAATAGTGTAAAACCCTTGTCACTGGCAAGCCAGAGACTCACGCCCACCAGCCATAAAAACAGGCTTACAATAAGAATTCGAAAATAAATCCAGAAGGGATCATTGTAAAAGTTAGCGTCAATGAACTGATAATAATTAAGGTCAAAACTAAAATGGTAAACAAACATCAGTAACAAGGCGATGCCGCGTAGATAATCGATATAGCCGTAGTGGGATGCTTTTTTGCTGGATGAACATGTTATATTAAACATAATTCAGATTAACATTTATAAATCAGGAACATCAAGTTTGGATGCACGACAACAACAAATAATTCAGTGGCTTGAAAATGATCTGGGGTATCAGGATTATTCAATGCAGCCTGCCTCGGCCGATGCCAGTTTTCGTCGTTATTTCAGGCTTAAAGATAATGTAAACG
Organism: Gammaproteobacteria bacterium; assembly: GCA_003232015.1. The sequence goes on along the minus strand of QIKU01000073.1, from coordinate 20,191 downwards.
GTGATACAAAAATTTTAATGGATGCACCGCCAGAAAAAGAAGACAGTCATCCTTTTATTCGTATCGCACAATCCTTTCATCAGCTTGGTTTAAATGTACCTGAAGTTTACGCGCAAAATTTTGAGCAGGGTTTTTTTCTGTTGTCGGATTTAGGCAGTATTGATTATTTAACACAGCTTAACGACAGCAATGCCGACCCGTTGTACAAGGATGCAATGCAAGCCTTGCTGGTGATGCAGGCGGGGCAGCATTGTGCATTACCGGTTTATGATGAAGCTTTATTACAGCAGGAAATGAATTTATTTACCGACTGGTTTTTAGTGAAGCACAGGCAAATAAATTTATCTGCACAACAACAGCAATTAATAACAGAAACGTTTAGTTTTCTGGCGGCATCTGCGTTGTCTCAACCGCGTGTCTGCGTGCATCGAGATTATCATTCACGTAACTTAATGGTAACGAGTGAACACAATCCGGGGGTGCTGGATTTTCAGGATGCAGTGATGGGGCCGGTGACGTACGATTTGGTTTCCCTGCTGCGAGATTGTTATGTGGCCTGGCCGCAAGATAAAGTGGAGCAGTGGTTAAGGTATTTTCATGCTCTAGCGATAGATAAGGGTGTGTTGTCGCCGGTTGATTATGCTCGGTTTGAAGAGTGGTTTGATTTAATGGGCATGCAGCGCCATTTAAAAGCCGTTGGCATTTTCTCGCGTTTAAATTATCGTGATGGTAAGCCCAATTATTTGAATGATATTCCGCTTACCTTGTCCTATGTTGACATGGTGAGTGAGAAGTATTCTGAGTTGAAAAAGTTTGGCCAGTTTATCCGTGAGTTGTCCGGGTGAAGGTGGGGGGTTAAATGAAAGCCATGATCTTAGCCGCAGGTCGAGGTGAGCGTATGCGCCCCTTAACCGACAGCGTACCGAAGCCATTATTAAAAGTGGCTGGTTGTGCGTTGATTGAATACCATATTAAGGCGCTGTACCGGGCAGGTATTCGGGATATAGTGATTAATCATGCCTGGTTGGGGGATAAAATTGAGCAGGCCCTCGGTGATGGTCGGCAATTCGGGGTTAATATTGCCTATTCTGCCGAGCAGACAGCTCTGGAAACGGCCGGTGGTATTCGGCATGCGCTGCCTTTATTGGGGAATGAGCCTTTTCTTGTCATTAATGGCGATATCTGGACAGATTTCCCGCTGATCCAGTTGTTAACAACGGCAAAAAAGCAGGTTGACTCCTCTATTTGGGCGCATTTATTACTGGTACCTAATCCTGCACACCATCCCGAGGGTGATTTTAGTTTACATAACGAGGGTTCACTTGTGTACGATAAAGATGTTTACCCCGAGAGTCCTTGTTTAACATTCAGCGGCATAGGTATTTATCAGCCTAAAATATTCTATTTTCTTGACGAGGGACCACAAGCGTTAGCACCGGTATTAAGAGCGTTAATACGGGAACAGCATATCAGCGCCGAAGTTTATACGGGAGACTGGTTCGATATTGGCACGCCGCAACGCCTCGATGAACTAAATAGCCATTTAACCAAAAAAACTGACTTAAAATAGGGCTAGTTTGTTGCGACTGCTCGGTAAGTTGTTATAATTTATAACAAAATGAGGAATAAAGGAGAACAGTGCATGCAAATGCGTCGTGGGGCATCGTTACCCATTCTAACTAATACTGTCTGTTCAGTATTTTGTTTTGTTTTATTAGCCGTGTTGTTTGCCAGAAATGCATCTGCGCTGCCTAATTCTTCTGCCATGCTTTCGGATAAAGATCTGATTGTGCTAAAAACAGCACAACAGAAAATGGTCGACAAAAATTATAAGCAAGCGTTAAAATTAAGCGACAGTATCTTAACGGAAGTGCCGGCACAGTTTGAAGCACAGTTTATACGTGCGCAGGCGCTTAGCCGTTTAGGTAAAGTAAACGCAGCCATTGAATTATATCAATCCATCCTTAAATCAAAGCCATCACAACCTGAAATTTATAATAATCTAGCCAGCCTCTATGCGCGGCAAGGCAAGCTTGACTTAGCACTTCAGACTTTAGATAAAGGTATGGCAACTAATGCACAGTATAAAACCCTGTATGATAATTTAAGTGCCATTTATGTTGAAATGGCCAGGGGTGCATATAGTAAGGCGTTAAAATTAGGTGTACAGGCAAAAACGACACAGCTTAAAACACTGGATGTTGTACTCCGTGCGGCAGCGCCCGTGAAAAAATCGCTACCTGTGTCGGCGGTTACAGTGGCGAGTGTGGCCCCCCCCCCCCGTCTGGTGAAAACTGAGGAAGTTGTGCTTGAGCAAGCCGTGGCCAATGCTACTAAAAACACAGCCGATAATAAGCCCGTGGCGGCTGTAAAACCGGCCATTAAAGTTAACAACGATTCAGTGAAGCCGCAGCCGGGCGTGAGCAAGAATAAGGATGAAGTGATTAATACCTTGCAGGGGTGGGCGGCAGCATGGTCTGCGCAGGCGGTGGATTTATATTTATCGTTCTATGGTAAAGATTTTAAACCTGTAAAACTATCGAAAAAGGTCTGGGCTGTGCAGCGGCGGGAGCGGATACGTAAACCACGCTGGGTTAATGTTCGCTTAAATAATTTTGAAATTAAGTTGCAGCAAAAAGACAAAATGGTTGTCCAACTGGTTCAGGATTATCGTGCGGATAATTATCGCGATAAAACAAAGAAACAATTTGTAATGCAGCGCACAGCTGATGGCTGGCGCATTCTTTCCGAGAAAAGTGTGGCAGTGATAAGATAGTGATTAAGCGTAGTTTTCAAAAGTCAGTTTATTTATTTTCTGCGGTAGCGATTATTTTTATCGTTACGTATGCGTTTGCTAATAAAAAAGAGTCTGTTAAACCTGTTGAGGTTAATGATGTTGTTAATTCGTCGCAGCAAACGACTTCGGCAGGTTTGCCTGTAAGTTTACCTGTAAGTTTAATAGATGAGCTTGATCAGCGTATCCACGCCTACCCTCAGGACTACGAAGCAAGCTTATTAAAGGTGTTTGCTTATATTGAGGCGGGCGAGCTTAAAATAGCATCTATTTTGCTCAATGATTTAATTCGTAAAAGTCCCGAATTTAAACTGGCTCATCTGGTAAAAGGTGATTTATTAGCAATGCAGGTCAGCCTTATACAGGGTGTAGGGCGTAATGATATTTTGGCTGGTTTCGCAAAAGCAGAATTACAAATAGAATTAGACAAGTTACGCGATGAAGTAAGAATTCGGCTGGAAAACTATCACCAGAATTCAACACGACAAAAAATCCCCCGCTCGTTGTTGCTAATGTCTGAATCCGTTGACGTTGCGGTTTTAATTGATAAGTCAAAAAATCGTTTATATGTTTTTCAGCGACAAGGTGATTTATTGCCTCCGAAGCTGGTGAAAGATTTTTATGTTAGCACGGGGAAATTACGTGGTAACAAGTTTTTCCGAGGTGATTTAAAAACACCAGAAGGCGTTTATTTTGTAACGCGCTGGATACCGGATGGGAGTTTACCCGATAAATATGGCATTGGTGCCTTTCCTGTTAATTACCCGAATGAGCTGGATATACGTTTAGGTAAAACTGGCTATGGAATATGGCTGCATGGCACAACCAGTGATTCGTATAGCCGCCCACCTTTGGACAGTGAAGGTTGTGTGGTACTGCCAAATATAGATTTAAATGCAATCAAACATCTGGTTACACCGGGCAAAACACCGATGATTATTGCTGAGTCACTGGAATGGGTTGATTACACAACCTGGAGTAGTTTACGTGAAGATGTTTTGGTGTCACTGGAAAAATGGCGGAGTGACTGGCAAAGTCTGGATGTTGATAAATATCTGGATCACTATGCTGATAATTTCTGGACTGGTGGGCACGACATCCGTAGCTGGCGAGCAAGGAAAAAGATTGTCTCACGCTCTAAAAAATATCAGAAGATTAAATTAAATGATATTTCCCTGTTTGCTTATCCTGACTCTGCAACACAGGAAAATATTGTTGTTGCCCGTTTCCGTCAATCCTATCAGTCTAATAATTATAAAAGTAGTATGGACAAACGGCTGTACTTAACAAAAAATAAAGAAGGCTGGAAGATTATTTTTGAAGGAAAATAGGGTTGTATAAATATTTAACCGCTTTGGATTTACTTCCCTGCAGCTTACTGCGTAGATGTAAAAAACGAAATGTGTAGCCTGGATGTAGCGTAGCGTAATCCGGGAAGACTTGTGCTACACATTCCCCCATTCCATCCAGGCTACAATATTTAAGGCGTTAATACCCCGCCCGCTTGCGGCAGGGTGTTTATTTTCGTTCTGCTATTTTTAAGCAAGCCAGATATAACGAACAACATACCAGGCATAACCAATAAATTCATGCAGTGCAGAGCTTGAACTGCTCATTGCATGTGCTGAGGGCAGGAAGTCAAGAGCAGTATAAGGAATATCGCTGCGGTTCTTTGCCTTGAAGCCAAGTGGTGCAGCCGTTATTTTAAAATCAAAATGTTCAAAGGCCAGTCTTGCGCGAGGAAGATGGTAGGCATGAGTGACCAGAACAATATCCTTAATATTTTCCTGTTGTAGAATTTTGGCAGAAAACCGCGCATTGTTCCATGTGTTAGAACTGTTCACATCCAGCCATTTTGCTTTTAGCTGAAAAATATTTTTAAGGGCATCCTGCATGATGGATGCTTCAGACTGCATTCTGCCGTGTGGGCTGCCGCCTGAAACCAGTATTGGTAGGCTGGTTTTTTTATGTAGATAAACAGCATAGCGAAGGCGTTCCAGCGCATTGGCTGAAATTGAATCTTTCTTCTCCGGGTATTCCAGCGCATTTTTATAACGTCCTGCACCCAGTACGACAATGGCTTTTGCTTTGCTAGCTTTAAGCGTTTTAATATTGAGCGCTGCATCTGTTTCCAGTAAGGCATTGAGCCCTTGCGCAGTAACCGGCAGGCTTAGAATAATAAGAAGTGAAAATCCGGAGATAAGAAGAATATTCCCAGTGGCATAAAATCGCTGGATAACAAGTAGCCCCACGAGCATCATTGCGATGCTAATCCCCGGCGGGAGTAATATTGTTTGTATAGTATTGTTGATAAGTACTTCAATATCCATTTGTGTTCATCTGCGTTTGCGAGTATGCAGAGCCTCTGCTAAATAATAGTACTTAAGAGTATATGCTATTTTCAAGAATGGGCTTAAATTTATTCGAAATTGTTTTGATAGAGTCCGTAATATTGTAGTCAGACAACTGGGTAACTTCCAGATCAGGGTAGCCGCAGGGGTTAATGTCTTTAAACGGTATTAAATCCATATCAACATTAAGCGCCAGGCCATGGTAAGTGCAGTTATGTTTTACGCGTAGACCCAGAGCAGCGATTTTTTTGTTATTAATATAAACGCCGGGTGCTTTGTCTATTAGATGAGTTGCAATATTATAATTAGATAATAGCGTTTGCAAACTGTTTTGCAGACGCTTTACAAATTCCTGCACGCCATAGTGTCTGCGTTCAAGATCAACCAGACAATAAACAACCAGTTGTCCCGGACCATGATAAGTAACCTGGCCACCCCGGTCGATATTAATAATGGGGATATTAGTTGGGTTCAGGATATGAGTGTTTTTTCCGTTGAGGCCTAAAGTGTAAACCGCAGGGTGTTGCACCAGCCATATTTCATCATTACTTGCAGGTGTGCGGTCAAGAGTGAAGTTTTTCATTTCCTGCCATACTTGCGTATAGTCTTGTAAACCGAGATTTTTGAAAATAACAGGGTTATGCTGCATTACTATAATGACATAAGGACATGTTCACAGGCGTGAAGCTCGCGATAAATATTATCGAGTTGCTCACGGCTGGTAACATAAACGGTGACAGTTAGAGAAATATATTTATTATTACTGCTGGGGCGTTCATTGATGTGCTCATCGACAAGTTCTGGAATATGACTTTTTACAATATCAATAACACTGATTTTAAAGTCGCTTGCCGTTGCGCCCATTACTTTAATGGGGAAATGACAGGGGAACTCTAAGGGACTGTCTTCTTGTTTCATAATATTGAAGCTCTTACTGTTGAAGAGAACGTTTATATTCCTGAAAGAGCTGGTACATCTTAGCCCAGTGTGGGCCAGGTGTGCCACTGGCAACCGGTTTGTTCTCAATAAAGCAAACAGGGGAAACTTCTTTGGTTGAGCTGCTTAACCAGACTTCGTCTGCACTCAATAATTCATCTTCTGTTATATTTGTTTCCAGACAATTTAAATCATGCTGGTTTGCAATTTCAACAATCAGGTCGCGTGTAATACCGGGGAGCAGGTTTTTATCTTTAGGGGGTGTTTTGATAACCCCCTCTTTTACAATAAAAACATTGCTTGCAGCACCTTCTGTGATGTTCCCGCCACGAACAAGAATGGCTTCATCAGCATTATTCTCTGCGGCTTCCTGTTTTAATATAATATTACCAAGCAACGAGATTGATTTAATATTACAGTATTGCCAGCGAATATCTTCACGAATAATAACAGACAGTCCCTTAGCAAGAACATTCTGACTGATAGGCAGTAATGGATTGACCATAGCAAAAATAGTTGCAGTGGAGCTGCTGGGGAAAACATGGTCACGTTTTGCAACACCGCGAGTTACTTGAAGATAAATCGAGCAATCGGTATTTGCAGAATTATTATTCTCTATTAAGTCGCTAAAAATGGTTTGCCATTCTTTTGAACTGTATGGATTGCTTATTTTAATGGCGGTTAAATTATCCTGTAGGCGCTTTAAATGTTGTTCCAGCCTGAAAGGTTTACCTGCAAATGCCGGGATGACTTCATAGATACCATCTGCAAAGATAAAGCCCCGATCCAGTACCGATACTTTTGCATCCTTTAACGGGATAAATTCACTGTTCAAGTAACAAATGCTATTGTCGTGTTGAAGCGTTTTTTCTGTTGATGTTTTCATTTTTAATATTTACGAGTATGCCGTATTACTTAAACATTAAAATAATATTATCAATTAATTTACTAAAGAGGCCACCTTCTTTTACATTATTGAGCGCAACCAGTGGTCGCGTTGCCAGTATTTCGCCTGCCAGCATTACATTAACAGAGCCAAATTCCTGACCTTTTTTAACGGGTGCAGTGATCATGGCATTCAACTTCATGTTAGCCTTTATTTTAGAACGGCTACCACGCGGAGCGGTAATATATAAGTCTTCAGTTAGTCCCAACTCTAATTCGTCTTTGTCACCTTTCCAGACACGTTGTGTTGTTAATGGCTCCTGTGCTTTATTGAGTAAAAATGTTTCATAGAATCGGAAGCCGTAACTGAGTAATTTACGTGACGCCGTTTCACGTGCCGATTCACTATTAGTACCGGTAACAACAGAAATAAGGCGCATATCTTTTTGTTTTGCAGATGCAGCCAGGCAATACCCTGCTGCGACAGTATGGCCAGTTTTAATGCCATCGACACGATCATCTGTCCATAGTAAACGGTTGCGGTTTGGTTGCTTAATGCCATTGTAGGTGTAGTACTTAACTTTAAAAAGTTTATATTGTTCTTTAAATTCGTGAATGAGTGCGCGAGAAAGAATAGCGATATCTGTTGCAGTGGTATAATGATTTTTATCAGGCCAGCCTGTGCTGTTAACAAAATGGCTATTGTGCATCCCCAGGTTATTCGCATGTTGGTTCATCAAATCAGCAAAAGCAGATTCACTTCCAGCAATATGTTCTGCCAGGGCTACACTGGCATCATTTCCAGATTGAATGATAACCCCCTTTAATAGTTCATTGACGCTAACCCAGGAGTTAACTTCAATAAACATGCGCGAGCCTTTCATGCGCCAGGCCTTTTCACTAATTTTAACCTGATCTTCAAGTTTAATATTATTCTTGCTGATCTCATAAAGTGTGATGTAAACAGTCATAATCTTTGTCAAACTGGCTGGTTCGACACGTTTATCTGCATTTTTCGAAACAATAATACGCTGGCTGTTAAAGTCCATAAGCAAATAGGCATGCGCCTTCACTGCTGGTGCCGCTGGAACAAGACTGGGTTTTGAAAAAGCACTGGTATGCGTGAAAGCAATGATGAGCAGCGTGAGTATTTTAAAATATCGAATAGTCGACATGGGCATTCCTAAAAGGGTCATTATAAAAATGCTATTGTAACCATTCATTGTGAAGCATGCCAGTGTAGTGGGCTCCCGTGTGATGGATGCCCGCGCCAGCTTGATAAAATGACTATGCTAGTCGACTACAATATAGGCTTTGTCGATAGTGTGCTGGAGCAAGGTTTCACTGACAGAGTCGGCTGTATCGACACTTCTGAAAGGGCCTATTCGCACTTTGTATAATTTCTGGTAGGGATCAAATTTAACCTGAGTTGCAAGCGCCAGCCCCAGATTGTTTATTTTAGTTTTTAAATAGTTTGCATTTTGTTGCTGGCTAAAAGCCCCTGCCTGCAGGTATATATTAAAGCTTGTATTTGCAGTCGGCTTTACTGTATTTCTACTATTTTGACGGGGCGGCGTTTGCCTGGCCGAATACTGTTCAGGATTAATTGCTTCAACTTCAACAACACCCGTGCCGGTTGCGGTAATACCGAGCTTTTTAGCGGCGACATAGGACAAATCAATGAGCCGATTGCGGTGAAATGGACCGCGATCATTGACTCTGAGGACAACACTTTGGCCATTTTTTAGATGTGTTACACGCACATAGGTGGGTAGAGGTAAGGTTGTATGTGCTGCTGTCATTTGATACATATCATATATCTCACCATTGGAGGTGCGATGGCCATGAAATTTCTTGCCATACCATGATGCGATACCGCGTTTTTTGTATCCACGGCTGGAGTTAAGAACCCGGTAATTTTTCCCCCTGATGCGATAGTTTTTATTGCCGCCTCTGCTTTTAGGTTCACTGCGTGGTACCGCATCAGGAATATTTTGATGATCGACGTAGCGATCCGGGCCAGTATCGTGTTTTAGAGCATAGCGTGACGGTGGGCTACTGCAACCAGTAAACAACACGCTGATCAGTATTAAGGCAGAAAGTTTGTATATTTTAGCTATAGAGTACATCATTAAATCTAGATTCCCCGTCCGCTTGCGGCGGGCACAAAACCGTTGGCGATATATAATTGATTTAAAAACTGAAAGGATTTAATCTTTTTCATTATACATGGCATAGATCTTTTCACTCAGCTGAAATACCGCCATTGAGTAAAGTGCACTGTGGTTATAACGGGAGATAACATAAAAATTATGCCACACAACCCAGTATTCGAAACCGTTTTTAGTTTCAAGTGCAAGAAGTCGCCCTTTAAGATTAGCGGGTAAACCATCGGGTAAGACAACGCCATTATCTAATAATTCCTGCTGTGTTTTATTGGGCTTGATACCTTTAGACAACAACAGCCGGTATCGTTCACCATGAACTTTTACTTTTGAGGCAATGGGTTCGCCGTTGCGCCAGCGATGTTCTTTGAAATAGTTTGCAACGCTACCGATGGCATCGCCTGGGCTTTCCCATAAATTTCGTTGGCCTGATTTGTCAAAATCAACAGCATAACGCCGGAAGCTGCTCGATATAAATTGTGGCATTCCCATTGCGCCAGCGTAAGAGCCTTTTAATGCGAGTGGATCGAGTTGTTCTTCGCGAGTCATTAACAGGTACTGCTCTAGTTCACTTTTGAAAAACTTACTGCGAGGTGGGTAAGCAAAGGCGAGGGTAGAGAGAGAGTCCAGAATAGGGTAGCGCCCGGTATGTCGCCCATAGCGTGTTTCAACACCAATAATACTGGTTATAATTTCCTCGGGAACACCGTACATATTGCTCGCCTGCTCTAATATGGCCTTATACTTTGTCCAGAATTTAACACCACCGTTGATGCGGGACTGGGTGACAAAGATTGGGCGGTAGTCATACCAGGGTTTAGCCTCTGCCGGGCGAGATATAGCTTCAATAATGCCTGGGTGTAATTTTGCTTTCTGGAAAAGTTCTTCAAGCTCGATTTGCTTGAACGTATATTTTTGTACCATTTTCTGGATAAACTGGTTAATGGCTTCTTTATTATCAAATTGCCGTGGACTGAGGTTTTTTGTATGCCCTGTAGCTAAAGCAAAAAAACTTAGACAGACAGTGATAAAATAAATACTGTAACGAAAACCGGATTTGGTAAGCAACTTCATAATAATAAACTACGTCCTGATATGTTTTTAATTTCCAATAAGTCGACGGTGTGTTTGTATCGACATCAATATTCCAAAGGCCATCATTAAGGTAACGATAGATGTTCCTCCGTAACTGATCAATGGTAACGGTACGCCCACTACCGGAAGGATACCAGAGACCATCCCAATATTCACAAAAATATAAACAAAAAATGTCAGGGTTAAACTCCCCGCCAATAAGCGGCTAAAGGTGTCTTGTGCCTGGCTGGCAATAACCAGGCCTCGGCCAATGATATATAAATAGAGTATGAGTAAAACCAGATAACCTAAAAAGCCAAATTCTTCACTGAAAACGGCAAAAATAAAATCGGTGGAGCGCTCAGGCAGGAAGTCCAGGTGAGACTGGGTTCCGTTTAGCCAGCCCTTGCCATAGATACCGCCTGAACCAATGGCAATGGTTGATTGTATAATGTGGTAGCCGCTGCCGAGTGGATCATTGCCGGGGTTGAGTAAGGTTAAAATCCGGCTACGCTGATAGTCATGCAAAACATAACCCCATATTAGCGGGGCACTGGCGACAATAAGGATCGCGACGCCAATAATACTTTTCCAGCTTAAGCCCGCTAGCAGTAAAACAAAAAAACCGGCACTGGCTATCAATAATGCGGTGCCAAGATCAGGTTGTTTAGCAACGAGCAAGGTGGGAACGGCCAGCATAAAGACGGCGATCAGAATGCGTTTAGCGGTTGGCGGCAGGCTGAACTCTGAAATATACCAGGCAAGCATCATGGGTAGTGCCAGTTTCAAAATTTCTGAAGGCTGGAAGCGGAAAAAACCAAGATCGAGCCAGCGCTGTGCGCCTTTGCCTATGTCACCAACAACAAGCACAATGATCAGTAGAATAACACCGGCTATAAATAACCAGGGAGACCAGAACTGGATGGTTTGCGGGCGAAGCTGCGCAATGGCCAGCATAAGAACAATGGCAATAGCTATATGGGTGAGCTGTCGATAAATAATGGCCATGTTCTGGCCGGTTGCGCTGTAGAGAATAAACAAGCCCAAAGTTAATAATAGTAACAGAGCAATAAACAGCGGGATATCAATGTGCAACCGGTGAGACCATTTCTTACGGATAAACGTGTTGCTGGTAGACAGGCTTTGTTGTTGATCAAGAATCATCTTTTTTTATCCGTGCTAAATAATCATCGATAACTTTACGGGCAATGGGTGCGGCAACCGAGCCACCATGCCCACCATTTTCAACAATAAGTGCGAGTGCTATCTTAGGTGCATCAGCGGGTGCATAGGCAATAAACAGGGCATGGTCACGGAACTTTTTTTGAACCTTTTCTTCATCGTATTCTTCACCTTGTTTTATGCTCTGGACTTGTGCTGTGCCTGTTTTACCGGCCATTTTATACTTTAAATTACGATTGATACTGCGGGCTGTTCCATGCAGGCTGTGCACAACATCTTTCATTGATTGATGAATCGTATCCCAATTGCGCTGATCAAGCACTGGTATACTTTCAAAAGATTTAGGTGGCTTAACATTGAGAATCTGGATTTTAGGATCTTCTATGGCATAAATCATTTGTGGTCGTTGGCGCTGCCCATTAAGTGCGAGTGCGGCTGTTGCTGATGCTAACTGTAACGGGGTTGTTAGCATAAAGCCCTGGCCAATACCTGTAATTAGAGTTTCGCCGGGGAACCAGGGCAGGCGCCGTGTACGTCTTTTCCATTCGCGTGAAGGAAGTAAAGCCGCTGATTCACCGTATAAATCCAGGCCGGTTTTTTTGCCAAAGCCAAACAGTGACAGGTATGAATACATTTTATCAATGCCAAGATTAAGTGCAAGATCATAAAAATAAACATCACAGGATTCAACGATGGCTTTGGTTAAATCGGTTTCTTTGTGGCCTTTCTTTTTCCAGTCGCGATAGCGATGGTCATCATTTTTAAGTGTGTAATAGCCGATGCAATTAAGATTGTCTCTGGCTTTTATTGTTTCAAGTTCCAGGCCAGCAAGCCCGATAAAAGGTTTAATGGTAGAGCCTGGCGGGTAACGCCCCCGTATTGCCCGGTTAAATAGTGGCTGGTCGGGCGATTTTTTTAAACGGGAATAACTTTCTATATCAATACCATTTACAAATAAATTAGGGTCAAAACTGGGAAAGCTGGTCAGTGCCAGCACACTGCCATTATTGGGGTCGATAGCGACCAGCGCACCAGTGTGGCCTTCAAAGGCTTGCGCAGCGATAGCGTGTAAACGGATATCAATATTTAAATAAAGATTTTTACCGGGCACCGGTAACTCGCGATCAAGCACGCGCAGAATGCGGCCGCTGGCATTGGTTTCAACTTTCTGTAAACCAATTTTCCCATGAAGTAGCGTTTCATATTTTTTCTCAATGCCAATTTTACCTATCTGGCTGGTACCGCTGTAGTTAGACGCGTCAACTTTCTGTAATTCTCTTTCGCTAATGCTACTAACGTAGCCAAGGGCATGTGCGGTTAGTTTCCCGATGGGGTAATGACGTGAAAGTTCGGCACGTATTTCAACACCGGGTAAAGCAAATTGTTTTACTGATAAACGCGCAACTTCATCGTTATTAAGTCGATAGCGTAAGGTAACCCCCTCAAAACGACGCTTGCGTTTTAATTTTTTATTAAAGCGTTTTATATCGGAGGGAGTAATGGTGATTATTTTTTGCAATTTTTTAATAACAACAGGAATATCCTGTATATGTTCGGGTACTAAGGTTAGGGTAAAACTTGGGATGTTTTCTGCGAGTAACACACCATTGCGGTCATAAATTAAACCCCGGATAGGTTGAATAGGTTTAATGCTGACACGATTATTTTCTGATAATGTTGTGTAGTGCTGTTGGTTAATAATTTGTAAGTAGATAAGGCGCGTAATAAGCAACAAAACAAGAAAAATAGAAAATACGGTTGCCACAACAAGACGGCTGTTAAAAACCCGTTCATCGCGAAGGTGATCTTTTATTACCAGGGAATCAAATTGCGCCATATTGTTCAGTTAATATGATACGTACGTCGTACATTACGTAAAATAAAATACACTAGTGGCCAGAAAAGTGCCGATAATACTGCTGGTGTGATGACCATCGAAATACCAACTGGTGTTCCTGAGAGTGCTTTAATCCAGACAACAAGCGCACTGTGGATGAGCATCAAAATAAAAATGCTAATCATTTGCTGTCTTAAAGGGAAATTGCGGATGCGTTGATATAATCGTAAAACAATAAAAACAGTTAAAGCAAAAGCTAAAGCATATTGCCCCAGCAGGGTATCACGCAACACATCAACGAGTAAGCCGATAAACCAGGCAATGCCAACCCCAACGCGTTCAGGTAGCGCCATTGCCCAGTAAATTAAAACAAGAATAACCCATTCAGGCTGAAATGCTGCAATAACCGATGGTAATGGGAGTTGTGATAGCAACAGCGCAATGATTATTGTAAGTGTTACAGTTCTGCCTCCCTGTTTTTTGAGAAGATTCATTTTTTCTGCTCCTCATTATTATCGACACAGGCGATGCTTATTTTTTTTCTTGACTCATCCGATATCCATACCAGCAAAACTTCGCTGCTGCGATCCAGCTTTGCTGTCGGGCGCGCAACAACCTGCGCGAAGGGCAGGCTTGGATTAATGTTTATTTCGATGACTTCAGCCGCCGGATAGCCGGCGGGAAAAACACAACCCATTCCGGAAGTCACCAGTTTGTCACCCACTTTAATATCGGTATTATTGGGGAGATTAATAAGTTCAAGTAAACCGCTGGCACCTTTGCCAACCGCAATAGCGCGAATGCCATTGCGTAATGACTGCACGGGTAGAGCATGGCTTGGGTCGGTGATTAACATCGCGGTGCTTGTTAGTAGATTAACATGTACGATTTGCCCCATAATACCATTAGCATCCAGTATCGGCTGCCCCATAAAAATATCGCGTTCGCTTAAACCTTTATTAATCACCACTTGTTGTCGATAAGGGTCCAGGTTCACGGAGAGTAGTTCGGCAATTAAAATACGTTCACCAACACGCTTTGATGACTTTAATAAATTTCGCAGGCGGATATTTTCGGCTTCGATAAAAATGGATTTTTGTAATTGTGCTCGTAGAATATTATTCTGGGTACGTAAGGTTTCATTTTGTTTTTGTAATGTGCCACGGCTGACAAAGGTTGTTTGCCCCCAACCAAAAATGTTGGAGGGAAGATCCATTACATAGCGCAGTGGATAAATAACCAGTGACAGGCCGGAACGAATATTATTAACGTAATCGGTACGGTGATCGAGCGACATTAAAACAACCGAAACGATTGTTAAGGCAAACAAGCGTGCGGATATTGGGGTGCCCTGGCCGAAGAGTAGTTTAACGAGACTTCTCCTGAAATATTATTTTAGAAGGACTGGCTATTGTAACAGGCTAATATTCAATTATCATCGTCTTAACAAAATGATTTTATTGAGATTATTTCTATTTCAGCAATAAAAAAGGTCTAAAGCAATTCAGTTTTAGACCCTTATTATTCTAAGCGTTAGTGTTTATTCAACGCTGAATAAATCACCACCATGTTCGTCTATCATTTCAATGGCGCGGCCGCCACCACGGGCAACACAGGTCAGCGGATCTTCGGCGATAATGACCGGCAGCCCCGTTTCTTCCATTAACAGTCGATCGAGTTCATTTAATAATGCGCCACCGCCCGTTAACACCATGCCACGTTCGGCAATGTCGGCGGCCAGTTCAGGTGGTGTTTGTTCCAGAGCAGTTTTTACTGCACTGACAATACCGGATAGTGGTTCCTGCAAGGCTTCGAGAATTTCATTGCTGTTTAAGGTAAAGCTGCGCGGGATACCTTCGGCAAGATTTCGGCCGCGGACTTCCATTTCACGTACTTCATTGCCTGGGTAGGCGGTACCAATTTCGTGTTTAATGCGTTCAGCCGTTGAAATACCAATTAAGCTGCCGTAATTGCGGCGTACATAGTTAATAATGGCTTCATCAAAGCGATCTCCACCAATTTTAACCGAAGCAGAATAAACAATGCCGCTTAATGAGATAACCGCCACTTCGGTTGTGCCGCCGCCAATATCCAGAATCATCGAGCCGCTGGCTTCACTGATAGGCATGCCTGCACCAATGGCAGCGGCCATCGGTTCTTCAATTAAAAATACATCACGGGCTCCGGCACCGTTGGCCGATTCGCGAATGGCACGGCGTTCGACCTGGGTCGAACCACAGGGCACGCAGATTAAAACCCGTGGGCTGGGGCGGAAAAAGCGTGCTTCATGTACTTTTTTAATAAAATGCTGGAGCATTTTTTCGGTAACGGTAAAATCAGCAATCACGCCGTCTTTCATTGGGCGAATGGCGACTATATTACCGGGGGTTCGCCCGAGCATACGTTTTGCTTCCATTCCGACTGCGGCAATACTTTTGGGGCCGCCAGGGCCGCGTTCCTGTCGGATGGCCACGACCGAAGGCTCATTAAGAACAATCCCTTTGCCGCGCACATATATTAAGGTGTTGGCGGTGCCAAGGTCGATGGAAATATCATTTGAGAACATGCCGCGTAAACTTTCAAACATAGAGGGTCATCTTTTATAGTAGTTATCGATAAATAGCGCCCGTACTTTAATCAATTGACGGGGCTCTGGGCAAGCGTGTAACAATGCTAAGTTACCACTTTTTTGTCTAATCTATCACAAATAACGTGAATTCAGCGTATAATCGCGTGATTTAGATGCAGCATAATACGAATAGCATAAAGTGTAAAATCCCGCTGTTTTTGTCGCATTGCCGTACATGGACTTATCAGTTCTGGAGAGATTGCTTTGGATAATAAAACTGTCGAACAAATTGCGCATTTAGCGCGTCTGGGTATTAACGAAAAGGACATTCCCGAGTATGTCACCAATCTGACCAATATCCTGGCATTGGTTGAACAAATGAATACCGTTGATACCGATAATGTGGAGCCGATGGCTCATCCAACGGATGCTGTTCAGCGATTGCGGGAAGATGAAGTCACAGCAACGAACCAGCGCGAGCATTTTCAGGCAATGGCTCCCCAAGTGGAAGATGGCCTGTATCTTGTTCCTCAAGTTATTGAATAAACCGAAGTAAGAGAATATGCACACAAAAACAATTGCACAACTGGTTGCGGGCTTAAAAGCAGGCGAGTTTTCCAGTGTTGAACTAACACAGCACTATATAAATAGGATAAAAACGTTTGATAAAAGCTTAAATAGCTATGTCACGGTGGTTGAAGAGCTGGCGTTGGTTCAGGCGAAGCAGGCAGATAAACGCATTGCGGCGGGCAACAGCCATGATTTAACCGGTATTCCTTTTGCGCAAAAAGATATTTTTTGTACTGATGGTGTAAAAACAACGTGCGGTTCAAAAATGCTGGATAATTTTATTGCGCCGTATAATGCCACTGTTATCGAATCGTTTAATAATGTTGGCAGTGTCATGTTAGGTAAAACCAATATGGATGAATTTGCAATGGGCTCATCCAACGAAACCAGTTTTTACGGGGCGGTTAAAAACCCCTGGAATACAGACTATGTCCCCGGTGGTTCGTCCGGTGGTTCGGCCGCTGCGGTGGCAGCACGATTGGCTCCGGCATCAACCGGTACTGATACCGGTGGCTCGATTCGCCAGCCGGCGGCATTGTGTAACTTAACCGGTTTAAAACCGTCGTATGGTCGGGTATCGCGTTATGGCATGATTGCTTTTGCGTCCAGTCTGGATCAGGCCGGTACTTTAACCCAAACAGCCGAAGATGCGGCATTAATGTTAGGTGTTATGGCTGGTATGGATATGCGGGATTCAACCAGTATGCATGAGCCAGTACCAGATTATGCTGCCAGTTTGAATCAGAACATAAAGGGTTTAAAAGTGGGTTTGCCAAAAGAATATTTTGCGGATGTGCTTGATGCCGATGTTGGCAAACGTATCGACGCGGCCATTAATGAGTACAAAAAACTCGGTGCCGAGTTTGTTGAAATCAGTTTACCGAACACCCATTTATCCGTACCGGCTTACTACATTGTGGCACCGGCAGAATGTTCATCGAATTTATCTCGCTTTGATGGCGTACGGTTTGGCCATCGCTGTGAAGACCCAAAAGACCTGGAAGATTTATACAAACGCAGCCGAGGCGAAGGTTTTGGTGATGAAGTCAAACGCCGGATTCTGGTCGGTGCGTATGCACTGTCATCCGGTTATTACGATGCTTATTATTTAAAGGCGCAAAAAATTCGTCGCTTAATTGCCAACGATTTTACTGAAGCATTTAAAGATGTGGACGTGATTATGAGCCCAACCACGCCGACACCGGCTTTTAAAGTGGGAGAGAAAAATGATGATCCTATCTCGATGTACTACTCAGACATTTATACGATTGCGGTGAATCTGGCGGGGTTGCCTGGTATGTCCGTGCCTTGTGGTTTTGTAAATGAACTGCCGGTTGGGCTGCAAATAATTGCACCGTATTTTGCAGAAGCAAGATTATTGAACGTGGCGCATCAATATCAGCAGGTAACGGATTGGCATCAGCAAATGCCAGAAGCGTTTAAGTAAGAGATATAAATTTAAGGTAAAAGTTATGCAATGGGAAGTTGTAATCGGTTTAGAAATTCACGCGCAACTCGCTACAAAGAGTAAAATCTTTTCGGGTTCATCAACGGCGTTTGGTGCAGAACCCAATACTCAAGCGAATGAAGTGGATTTAGGTTTGCCGGGTGTGTTACCTGTTATGAATAAACAGGCGCTTAACATGGCGATAAAATTTGGTACGGCGATTGATGCTGATATTGGTAAACGCTCGGTGTTTGATCGTAAAAATTATTTTTACCCGGATTTACCTAAAGGCTATCAAACTACCCAGCTGGCTCTGCCGATTGTGGGTTTAGGTTCAGTGGATATTGAATTACACGATGGCTCAACTAAAACGATTGGTGTCACCCGCGCGCATTTAGAAGAAGATGCCGGTAAAAGTTTACATGAAGACTTTAGTGGCGCTACTGGCATTGATTTAAACCGTGCTGGCACACCGTTAATCGAAATTGTGTCTGAACCCGACATGCGTTCCACTGAAGAAGCAGTTGCCTATATGCGCAAGATCCATTCTATTGTGACTTATATTGGCATCTGTGACGGCAATATGCAGGAAGGCTCTTTCCGTTGTGATGCAAATGTTTCCATGCGCCCAGCAGGGCAGAAAGAATTGGGTACCCGTGCCGAGTTAAAAAATATTAATTCGTTCCGTTTTGTAGAGCGTGCGATTAATGTTGAAATAGAGCGTCAAATCGATATTCTTGAAAACGGGGGCACGGTGGTACAGGAAACCCGTTTGTACGATTCAAACAAAAATGAAACTCGTTCCATGCGTTCTAAAGAAGATGCAATGGATTACCGGTATTTCCCCGATCCAGATTTATTACCGATCGTTGTCACGGACGAAGAAATTGAGGCAATTCGCGCTACTTTACCCGAATTACCTGATGCAAAAAAAGCTCGCTTTATAAGCGAATACAAATTAAATGCAGAAGATGCCACGAATTTAACAACCAGCCTTGAACTCGCTGATTATTTTGAAATAGTAACAAAAGAAACAAACGACAGTAAGTTAGCAGCAAACTGGGTAATGGGTGAATTAACGGCACGCTTAAATAAAGAAAACTTAACGATTAAGTCATCGCCGGTTAGCGCCAGCGAGTTTGCAGGTTTATTAGTGCGAATTAAAGACAATACCATCTCAGGCAAAATTGCCAAGGAAGTGTTTGATGCCATGTGGAATGATGGCAACGATGCCGACAGTATTATCGAAAGCAAAGGTTTAAAGCAAATCAGTGATACTGGCGCATTAGAAGCGATGGTGGATAAAGTGATTGCCGATAACCCAAATCAGGTTGAACAATTTAAAGCCGGTAAGGAAAAATTAATGGGCTTTTTTGTCGGGCAAATTATGAAACAAACTCAGGGTAAGGCGAACCCGGGGCAAATTAACCAGTTACTAAAGAAGAAACTGAGTTAAAGTAGCTTTCATACAAACAGTTATTATTGTTAGCAAATGAATGCTTAATGGAATGGGCATTTAATGTTTGGGAGAAATGCAATGTTGAAGTTAGTGATATCAGTAATAGTTTTTAGCTTGACAGTTTTGCCGCTGGCGGTGGCAGAAGAAAGTTATGAAGACAAGGCGCGTGCCGCGTCATTACCTTCGACAAGCCCTGATGATTTACAGCGTTATGCTAATGACAGTGACTGGCGTATTCGGCTGGTTGTGGCACGGCGGCAAACGACACCTGCAAATATTCTGATTCAGCTTGCGAGTGATCCGAGTACGGACGTTCGGGCAGGGCTGGCGCATAATCTTCGCGCACCGCGCGCTGCACTTGAACCGCTGGTCGCTGATCCGGAGGAAAGTGTTCGCTTGTCGCTGGCGCATTGTGGTTATACACCGCCTGACCTGCTTGAAAAGCTACTAAACGATGCCAGTCTTGAAGTACGCCAGCAAGCGGTTATTAACCTTAATTTACCTATCGAAACACTTAAAAAAATAGCAAAACAAAATTCTGACTTAACTGATCGAGCTAAAACAATGTTGGAACAGCGAAGTGATGAGCAATAAGATTAAAGTCCTGGTTTATTCCAGGTCGAAAAAAAGCTGATAATTTAAGATGAAAACCTCTAAAGACACCCTGCAGCGTTTCCTGTTTGAAAATATTTCAATTCGTGGTGAGCTTACCCAGCTACACAAAAGCTGGCAGGCGGTTACCGAAAACCATCATTACCCACCGGTGGTGCGTGATGTGCTGGCACAAATGCTGGTGGCGGGTGTGTTGCTTGCTGCAACATTAAAATTTAAAGGCCGCATCATTCTACAAATTCAGGGTGAAGGTGCGCTGCCACTGGTGGTGGCGGAGTGTACGAGTGAAGAGGCGATTCGGGGTGTGGCG